>JAFPCJ010000152.1 GCA_017423885.1 Clostridia bacterium
AGGATAATGGCATTTAAGATAGGCTGTCTGATACGATACCAAGGCATACGCCGCCGCATGAGATTTATTAAATGCATACGAGCTGAATGCTGACATATCGTCAAATATCTTCTGCGCCACTTGTTCCGGCACTCCGCGCTTTACCGCCCCCTCGCACAGTACGTTACCGTTTTCATCGGTATCTCCGTATACAAAGGCATTTCTTTCAAGCTCCATGACCTTGTGCTTTTTCTTCGCCATTGCACGTCTTACAACATCCGCGCGTCCAAAGGAATAGCCTGCAAGCGTTCTGAACACCTGCATTACCTGCTCCTGATAAACTATACAGCCGTAGGTAACATCAAGAATATCCTTTAAAAGCGGTGTATCGTATTTCACATCCTCGGGATGACGGTGGTTATGGATATATTTCGGTATAGAATCGGCAGGACCGGGACGGTAGAGCGATATAATAGCTATAAGATCTTCCATTTTTTCGGGACCAAACTGTCGCATAACACTTTTCATGCCGTCCGATTCAAATTGGAAAACGCCATCCGTAAGTCCCTTACCCATCATTTCAAAGGTTGCGGCATCGTCATCAGGTATATTATCTATTGAAAAGTCGGGATCGGTGCGGCGGATGGTAAGCTCGGTATCGTGGATGACTGTAAGGTTTCGCAGTCCCAAAAAATCCATCTTCAGCAGACCCAATTCCTCAAGCTCGGTCATGGTGTACTGTGTTACTACCGCTTCATCATTACATGCAAGCGGCACATATTCACTGACCTCTCGGTCGGATATAACAACACCTGCGGCATGGGTAGAAGCATGACGCGGCATTCCCTCTACCTTTCTCGCCATATCAACAAGCTCTTTAATCTGCGTATCGGTGTCATAAAGTCCGCGCAACTCCTTTGAAAGCTCAAGCGCACGGTCAATAGTCATGCCGATAGCCTGCGGTATAAGCTTGGCGGTACGGTCGCAGACATTATACGGTATATCCATCGCTCTGCCGACGTCTCTGATAGCGGCACGCGCCGCCATAGTACCGAAGGTAACTATTTGCGCCACGTGATCGTGACCGTATTTTTCGGTAACGTAATCTATCACGCGCTGACGGTTGACATAGCAAAAATCAATATCGAAGTCAGGCATGGAAACTCGCTCGGGATTCAAAAAACGCTCAAAAAGAAGGTTATAACGCAGAGGATCGATGCCTGTAATTCCTATACAGTACGCGGCTATGCTTCCCGCTCCCGAGCCTCTGCCCGGACCTACGGGTATTCCGTTTTTCTTGGCGTAGTTTACAAAATCCCATACTATAAGAAAATAATCAACATAGCCCATCTTTTGTATGACCGAAAGCTCGTATTCAAGCCGCTCGGTCACGTTTTCAGGCAGGGTATTGCCGTATCTGCGGCGCGCACCCTCGTAGCAACGGTCTTTAAAATAGGTATAATGATCCTCGCCGCCCGTATCGAAAAAGGGCAATTTAATATTTCCGAACTCAAAGTCAACCTGACAGCGCTCGGCAATTCGCGCGGTGTTTTCTATCGCTTCGGGCACCTCGGGGAAAAGAGCCGCCATTTCGTCAGCCGACTTGAGATAAAATTCGTTTGTTTTAAATTCAATGGGAATATCCTCATTTACCTTTGTACCCGTCTGAACACAAAGCAGCACCTTGTGCATACGGTGGTCCTCGGGCTCAATATAATGCACATCGTTCGTAGCAACAAGACCTATTCCTGTTTGTCTTGCTATTTTTATTATAAGCGGATTAATACGTTTTTGCTCCGCAATACCGTGATCCTGAAGCTCAAGATAATAATTTTCCTCTCCGAATACCTGCTTGAACCAAAGAGCCGTCTCGGCGGCAGAGTCAATATCGCCGCGCATAAGCGCTTTAGGTATCTCACCTGCAAGGCAGGCAGAAAGAGCGATAAGTCCGTCATGATACTTTTCAAGCAGTTCACGGTCAACCCTTGGCTTGGAATAAAAGCCCTCGGTAAAGCCGAGCGACACCATTTTTATCAAATTCTGATAACCCTGATTATTTTTGCAAAGCAGTACCAAGTGGCTGTACTCGCTGTCAAGCGCCTTTTGCTTATCAAAGCGTGTTCTCGGAGCAACGTATACCTCACATCCGATAACGGGATGGACTCCGCGTTTTTTCGCCGCCTTATAAAAATCCATAACACCGTACATAACACCGTGATCGGTTATGGCAACCGAGGACTGTCCTCTCGCAATAACGGCATCAAGCAACGGCTCGATACGGCAGCAACCGTCAAGCAGGCTATACTCTGTATGCAAATGCAGATGCGCGAAATCCATTTTGCTCCCTCCTTTTTCAGCTACATTACTGCAGCTCCTCATATATTTCTATGATGCGCTGCAAGCGGTGATTTAATCCCGAAACGGTTATAGGCTCATTACTCAATTTGCAAAGCTCATTCAAGGACGCCTCGGGATTTTCCATGCGTAGCCTTGCCGCAGAAAAAAGCTGCTCGGGCAATACTTCAAGTCTGCCTGTTTTTTCAAGAAACTCTATCGCCTTGCGTTGCTTTATGGATGCCTCAACTGTTTTTGAAATATTGGCATTATCACAATTTCTTGCGCGGTTTATATTATTCTTTACGCTCTTAACTATCGTAGTCTCGATAAGCTGGAGACTTCGGTCAGACAGCCCCATAAGTGTCAGCAAATTGGTTATCATTTCACTTCTTCTTATGTATACAACATAGCCTGTCCC
>JAFPCJ010000153.1 GCA_017423885.1 Clostridia bacterium
ATGAAGTCGTAGTCAAAGATTTCCTTCTTATAGCGCTCGCATTCACTCTTAACATATCCGGCGTCGGATATAACAGAGAAGCCGAAGACAATTGAATCCTTGTCAGTAAGCAGCTCTCTGATCTTATTATAATAATGAGGGAATCTGGGCGCAGCCTTGAATTCCTCCTCATTGTAGGCAAGCACTATTCCGGGTCTGTTACCTCTACCCGTAAGATGGAACTTTGAATGAGGGTCTATTACAATATCCTCTTTTTCCAAAACATTGAAGCGTTCATCGGTAATAACATATCCAAAGGAGCATATTTTACCGCGTCCCTGAAAACAATTGGCGCACTCAATATCAAAAAAAGTGTATTTCATAATCGTTTCCCGAAACTGTTAAATTTCCCGTCTGCCCTGGATTGCTCTGAACAGAGTAACCTCATCGGCATATTCAAGGTCTGCGCCGACGGGTAAGCCGTTTGCAATCCTTGTTACCCTTATTTCAAAGGGCTTTAATAATCTTGAGATGTACATAGCTGTTGCTTCGCCCTCAACTGTGGGGTTGGTAGCAACTATAACCTCGTTAATATCCTCCTCGTTGATACGGGCAAGAAGCTCCTTGATCTTAAGCTTATCGGGGCCCACACCCTTCATCGGGGAGATTACGCCGTTTAACACGTGGTAAACGCCGTTATATTCCTTTACCTTTTCAAGTGCCATAACGCTTTGCGCATCCTCAACCACACATACAACGGAGTGGTCTCTTGTTTCGGAGGCGCAGATAGAGCAGATATCGTTTTCGGAAATGCTCTGACATCTTTTGCAAAGACAGATTTTTGTTTTTGCATCCAAGATAGCCTTAGCAAAGGCTTCAGCGTCCTCATTGCTCATATTAAGCACGGAGAATGCCATTCTTATGGCGCTTTTTTTACCCACACCGTCAAGTGAACGGAACTTGTCGGATAAATCCTGTAATGGCTTTAAAAGTAATTCCATCAGAACAAACCGGGGAAGCCCATGCCGCCGAGAGCACCTGTAACCTTGCCCATTTCAGCGTCGGAGTCTGCATTTACCTTCTTGATAGCCTCATTTACAGCCGCTACAAGAATATCGGAGAGTGTTTCGATATCGTCGGGATCAACGATTTCGGGGTCAATATCAATATTGAGAACCTCACGTCTGCCGTTGATCTTAACCTTTACAACGCCACCGCCTGCGGAAACCTCGTATTCCTTTTCCTCAAGCTCAGCCTGCTTCTTCTGCATATCCTCCTGCATCTTCTGGGCCTGCTTAAGCATTTCGTTCATGCTGGGACCCTTTGGAACCATTGCCTTCATTAATATATACCGCCTTTCGTAAATTTTAAAACTCGTCAAGGTCAGATTCCTGAACCTTGTTATTAACATAGGACACCTTGATCTGCTTTACAGAGTCAATGTTGACATCACAGCATACCATAGCATCAAAAATAAATTTCTTATTCTTATCGCTGTCAAGCATAGTAGCCATCAGCTTGTGAACAGAGGTAATATTGTATACTCCCTTTGCTTCATCGTAATGGCACTTGCAATTCTTCAAAAAGCTTTCAACACCGAAGTTGTTCATTGCGCTGCCGAAAAACATTGGTGTAAGCTCACCGGCAAGCACCTTGTCAAGATCAAACGGGTCGCCCGCTGCATCAAGCAGGTCGATTTCGTCGCGCAG
>JAFPCJ010000154.1 GCA_017423885.1 Clostridia bacterium
AGGATAGGCTTAAAAAGCTTAAAAACTGCGGACTTAATACGGTGGAAACCTATGTGCCGTGGAATCTGCACGAGCCTGAGGAGGGGGAACTCTGCTTTGATGGAATCTGCGATATGGAACGCTTTTTCCAAATAGCTGACGCTCTCGGGCTTTATGTAATAGTGCGCCCTTCACCTTATATCTGCGCCGAGTGGGAGGGCGGCGGTCTTCCTTATTGGTTGCTTTGTTACAAGGATTTAAAGCCTCGCTGTTCAAATGAGCTTTACTTTGAAAAGATAAAGAGCTATTATAATGAGCTTATGCCGAGGATAAAAAAACACCTCTTTAAAAACGGAGGTCCTATTATTGCCGTGCAGGTGGAAAACGAGTACGGCAGCTTCGGCAACGATAAAGAATATATAAGCCGTCTTTACAGGCTTATGCTTTCTTATGAACTTGATACCTTCTTCTTTACAGCAGATGGAACCGAAAAATATATGCTTAACGGCGGACTTACCGACGGTGTTTTTGCAACGGCTAACTTCGGATCTGATCCCGAGGGTAATTTTGAAGCATTGGATGCCCGAAGACCCAATCAGCCGCATTTTTGTATGGAGTATTGGTGCGGTTGGTTTGACAATTGGGGTGAAAAACCTCATAAGCGCGATGCGGAGGATATTGTCGCTCCGCTTAAGCGTATGCAGGAACGCGGAGAGCATTTTAATATATATATGTTCCACGGAGGAACAAATTTCGGCTTTATGAACGGCGCAAATTACGCCGACACCTATCAGCCTACGGTCACAAGCTATGATTACGGCGCTTTTTTAACCGAAAACGGCGAGTACACCGAGCAGTACAGACTTCTTAAAAACGAGCTTTCGCGTTATAGTGAAGAGCTTGACCTTCCTTGCAAGCCGATACCTTTGTGCACTTACGGAAAGATAAGACTGACCGAATCTGCGCGGCTGTTTGATAATTTGGAGCGCATTTCAGCCTTAACAGAGGATACTGTTCCTCGCTCCTTTGAGGAACTGCGCCATCCTTACGGCTTTGTGCTGTACCGCACTAAGGTCGCAGCGGATACAACGGTTGACAGACTAAACCTTAACAAGGTGCGCGACCGCGTTTGGGTATATGCGGACGGAAAGCCATTAGGAATAATTGACCGTATGGGTATTAGCGATGATGAAATCTGGCTCGGCGGTAATGAAAATGAGGTTACGCTTGATTTACTTGCGGAAAATCTCGGAAGAATCAATTACGGTCCGAAGCTTTTAGACAAAAAAGGAATAGATTTTCCCGTTATGATAGGTCAGCAACAGCAGTTTGGATATAAAATGTATCCAATCGATTTTGAACGCATTTCAGAGCTTGAATTTAAAGAGGGCGCGGTCTCGGACGGAACTCCCGTTTTTCTGTACGGCGAGCTGTACGCCGATGAATGTGCTGATACATTTCTTGATATGTCGGGCTTCACAAAGGGCTGTGTTTTTATAAACGGCTTTAATCTCGGCAGATACTGGAATATAGGTCCTACACTTGATTTGTATATCCCCGCACCGCTTATTAAAAAAGGAAAAAATGAAATTGTGATTTTTGAAACAGAGAG
>JAFPCJ010000155.1 GCA_017423885.1 Clostridia bacterium
AGGCTATGGCTTTGGCGAATATCTTGATATTTTAGGTGATGAACAGTATGACCTCGTAGTATGCGAAGGCGCACATCATGACCCCGGCACTGTTAACGAACTGCTCAAAAAAACACCCACCAAGCATCTTGTTATCAATCATATCAATTTAGAAAGAGAGCCTAAGCTTTCAGTTCTTCCGTCAACCGCTCCGTTTAAATGCGAAATGGCAGAAGACGGATTAACTGTTGAATTGTGATATTTTTGTTTATCTTTTAAAATGCAAAAAGCCCAAGTACCCACAAGGGTGCTTGGGCTCAAACTTTAGATGGATTTGAAATTTATTTGCGGCAATTATTTATGCTTTATTAGTCCTGCTGCCTTGGATATCTCCATAAGCAAGGTGGGGACCAATATAAGTCCGAGTGCCGCAAGATAAAGCTTAACAGGCAGGATAACGAGTCCGAAAGCAATTCTCACAGGGGTAAACAGCACAAGCAATACAAGCGCCAGCGACACTGCCGCGGCAAGGTTGAGCGTGCGGTTGGTAAAGGGACCTATCTTAAAGATCGAGCGGTCGCTTCGCATATTGAACGCCTGAAGCACCTGCGAAAGTGCAAGCACCGTAAACGCCATAGTTTGACCGCCCTCAAGCGTACTTGTAATGCTTTCTCCGAGCTTAAAACCTACAAGCGTTATCACCGCAAAAAGCAAGCCCTGAAGCACTACACGAAGTCCCATACCGCCTGCAAAAATGCCCTCGTTCTTGGGCTTGGGCGGCTTATTCATAACATCAGCCTCAACATCCTCCATGCCGAGCGCAATGGCAGGCAGAGAGTCGGTAACAAGGTTTATCCAAAGAAGCTGCATTGAAAGCAAGGGCGTTTTATGCCACAAAAGCATAGCAAGGAATACCGTAATAACTTCACCGATATTGGTTCCGAGCAGGAATCCGACCACCTTTTTGATATTGGCGTAAATTCCTCTGCCCTCGCGTACCGCGTCTACTATCGTAGCGAAATTATCATCGGTAAGGGTCATATCCGAAGCGCCCTTTGCAACATCAGTGCCTGTAATACCCATAGCACAGCCGATGTCAGCCGCCTTAAGTGCAGGAGCATCGTTTACACCGTCACCTGTCATGGAAACAACATGACCGCGCTTCTGCCAAGCCTTTACTATTCTTATCTTATTTTCGGGGGAAACTCGCGCGTATACGCTTATTTCCTCTACGGCGCTGTCAAGCTCCTGCTCGGTCATGGCATCAAGCTCGGCACCTGTTACAGCGCGGTCACCCTCAAGCAATATACCAAGCTCACGCGCTATCGCCGAAGCGGTCACAACATGGTCGCCGGTTATCATAATAGGCTTGATGCCCGCCTTGCGGCAGACGGCTACCGCCTGCTTTGCCTCGGGTCTCGGGGGGTCTATCATGCCGACAAGTCCGATAAAGGTGAGTCCGCTTTCAAGCGCTTCACTCGTAGGCGTTTCGGGTACAGCGTCTATCTCCTTATAGGCAACACTCAACACTCGCAGAGCATCGGAGCTCATTTCCTCGGTTATAACTTTCGCCTTTTCGATGTCACCCTTTACACAAAGCGGCGCCATCATATCAAAAGCACCCTTGACTATAACGATATTCTTATCCTTGATGCGGTTGACCGTTGTCATCAGCTTGCGGTCGGAATCAAAGGGAAGCGCGGCAAGACGCGGACAGCGAGAATTAAGCTCATCCTTTTCAAAGCCTTGCTCATGCGCGGCAAGCACTATAGCGGTCTCGGTGGGGTCACCGATATGCTGAACACCATCATCGGTAAAGGCTACCGAGCCGTCACAGCAAAGTGTAGCGTAAATAAGCAGACGCTTTACGGCATCGCTTGTGTCATCCTCAAGCTTTGCCACCTCGCCGCCATCGGTATAGGTGTGAGTAAGGGTCATGCGGTTCTGTGTAAGCGTACCTGTTTTATCCGAGCAGATTATAGAGGCACTTCCCAAGGTCTCAACCGCAGGCAAACGGCGGATAAGCGCGTTTTTCTTGACCATGCGCTGAACTCCTATGGAGAGCACTATGGTAACTATCGCAGGCAGACCCTCGGGTATTGCCGATACTGCCAAAGAAACGGCGGTCATGAATATTTCAAGTACGGGTATTTTGTTTGCAAGACCTACTCCGAAAATAACAGCACATGCGGCAAGCGCCACTACACCGAGGTATTTTCCGAGCTGGGCAAGCTTTTGCTGAAGTGGAGTCTGCGCCGAGCCTTCACCGTCAAGCAGGTCGGCAATCTTACCCATTTCGGTATCCATACCCGTTGCCGTTACAACAGCGCGGGCGGTACCGTAGGTTATACTACAGCCCGAAAAGACCATATTACTGCGGTCTCCCAAAGGTGCTTTTTCTTCAACCTCGTCAAAGGCATCCTTTTCAGAGGGCACCGATTCACCCGTAAGCGCCGATTCCTCCGATTTAAGGCTTACGCTCTGCAAAAGACGCGCATCAGCCGGTACAAAGTCACCCGCTTCAAGGCAGATGATATCACCGGGAACAAGCTCGGCGGCATCTATTATGCTCTCGCCGCCGTCACGAATCACCCTTGCGTGAGGTGCCGACATATTCTTAAGCGCATCAAGTGCCTTTTCAGCCTTGCCCTCCTGATAAACACCCATTATTGCATTAAGCACGACTATAAGCAATATCAGCGCAGGCTCAAAAAGCTCGCCCCAATTTCTCTCAACGCATACCACCGTAAGCGAAACGATAGCGGCGGCAATAAGAATAAGTATCATTACATCCTTAAACTGATCAAGAAAGCGCTGCAGAGTAGTTTTCTTTTTCTTCTCACGCAGGCGGTTTTCGCCGTATTGTTCACGGCGCCGTGACACCTCATCCGCGGTAAGACCGTTTTGAACATCCGCTCCAAGGCGATCCAATACCTCTTGGGTTGAACTGCTGTGCATAGACAATTTTCTTTCCTCCTAAAAATTAAACCGAGCACGGTATGTAACCATGCTCGGATTTTTTACATAACTGACCCCGCGCATAGTGTGACACAACCGATTTCACAATTACGCTTGAGTCTCGCAAATTAAAGCATACCGGATTTTTAAAAAATCGTGATGTTGGCATACTGCGCCGCTTGGCGCTTGCTACTCCCTCATAGCAAAAAGTATTATATCGCAGTTGGAATACTTTGTCAATAAACAAGACAAAAATTTATAATTTTTTAAAAATTCAATGCTTTTCTCCTATCGCAGGACGGACAAACAGCTTCAAAAAGTGCTTAAGATTAAAGGGAATGATGGGGTAAAAATAGTCATGTCCCGTAATAGTACGCATACACACCATAAACAAAATAATTGCGGCGAGTCCGCCAAGAATACCCCAAAATCCAAAGATCTGCACGCAAACAAGCAGAAAAATCCGCTCAAACTTCATTGCATACCCCATCTCAAAGCTCGGCTGTGAGAAGCCTGCAATGGTGACAAATGCGGTAAAAAGTATCACTTCAGCCACAAACCACCCTGCGGTTATGGCAAACTCCGAAAGCAAGAGACCGCCGATTATTCCGAGCGAATTTGAAAGTGTATCGGGGGTATTAAGACTTGCAAGCTGCAGACCGTCCACTATAAATTCAAGTAGCAGAAGCTGCAGGAATATCGAC
>JAFPCJ010000156.1 GCA_017423885.1 Clostridia bacterium
AACACATAAAGACGGTGACATAATGATAAAAAAGGAACTGCAATTATACACTATAATGCCGCTTGACACAGCTCACCTCGATGAGATATGCGAGGATATCCGCGAGCAGTACGAAAAAGGGATAGCCACCTGTCCGCTTTTCAGTATGACGCTTGTTCCCGAGGGTGAGCCGCCTGTAAACAAGGCGGAAATACTCTGCGCCAAGTATTCTATATTCAAGCAAAGATTGGATGAACTTTCAATACCGAGCGGTGTGCTTGTTCAGGCAAGCATCGGGCACGGCTGGGTGTTGAGCCATAAATTCCCCTTTCAGCGCTATGTAGGGCTATTGGATGACAGCAATGAATATATAGTCTGCCCTTACGATAAGGATTTTCAAGGGTATATGTATGATGCGCTTCGCACTATTGCTCTGCAGTCTCCGAAGCATATTATGATAGACGATGACCTGCGGCTGATACTGCGCCACGGTGGCGGATGCATCTGTCCGCTCCACTTAAAGCGCTTCAATGAGCTTGCAGGAACATCCTTTACTGCCGAGCAGGTACAAAAAATATTCTCCGATAAGGGCGAGCTTCGCGATAAATATAATGATGCTCTCGTTGCTACACAGCGTGAAGCCGTGCTTGAAGCGGCAAAGGCAATGCGCGCAGGAATTGACTCGGTAGACCCGACCTTGCCTGCATCCTTTTGCTGTGTAGGCACAAATGCGGAATTTGCCGCCGAGATAGCCGAGACTCTTGCAGGTGAGGGCAACCCCATTACCGTCCGTATAAACAACGGCAACTACACTCCGCTCGGACCGCGTTTTTTCAGTAAATTCTTCTTTAAGGCGGCGGCGCAGGTAGCAAAGCTTCGCGGCAAGGCAGATGTAATACTTGCCGAGACCGATACCTGCCCTCAAAACCGCTACAGTACGGGAGCTATGTCGCTCCACGCCCACTTTACCGGCACCATTCTTGAGGGAGCGCAGGGCGCAAAGCATTGGATAACTCGTCTTTCCGCCCATGAGCCGCAAAGCGGAAAAGCATACCGCAGGGTACTCGGCAAATACAGCGGCTTCTACCGCGCGCTTGCAGGTATTGTTCCTAAGCTTTCATGGCGCGGCTGCAGAGCGCCTGTTTGTGCCGAGCCGCAGATATTGCTGGGAACGGCTTGGGCGCAGGAAAAGGACAGCGCATGGGTATCGTGTGTGCTTGAAAGATTAGGTCTGCCTGTTTATTTCTCGGCTGAAAACGGCGGTGTGCTGTGTCTTGAGGGTGAGGACGACAAAAAGCTTGACGACAATGAGCTTAAAAAAGCGCTCGGCGGCACGGTCATGCTCGCTTCCGATACAGCGCTTTCACTTATAAAGCGCGGCTTCGGGGAGTATCTCGGCGTTGATGTACGTGAGTGGCGCGGCAAAACGGCAACAGGTGAGCGTCTGCACATAAACGGCAACGAAACCAAAAGTCAGATGCACCTTTCACAGCTTGTTGAGACAAGTGAGAATACCGTTGCGCTTTCCACCGTTTTTCACACGCTCGACCACGTGAACTACGAAGATCTTTTCCCCGGTGTTACCGAGTTTAAAAACAGCCTCGGTGGCAGAGTTTTTGTATTCAGCGGCACTCCGCTTGCCGAATATAATATCGTTGAAGCCTTTTCCTTCCTTACCTATTCAAGAAAGCTTCAGCTTATAGATATTTTAAAGCGTTCGGGCGAGTTGCCTGTATACTATCCGCATGACGAGGAGGTATATCTTCGCGCCGCTGACATGACCGACGGCAGACTGTTCTGCGCTGTATTCAATATCTCTACCGACCCGATAGACTGCCTTGAGCTGGTCTGCGAAAAGCAGGTGAGCGCCGTAAGCATGCTTGATTGCGACGGCAACGAGCGACAACTGGATTTCTCGTTCAAGGACGGCTTGCTTTCCCTTGATATCCCCTGCGCGATACTCACCCCCGTTATCCTCTTTATTAAGAGCGCTTAATTTTAAACAAATTATCGAATTGTATTTTAAAGCAATCCGCCCAAGTGCCTCCCGAGGCACTTGGGCGGATTGCCACGCTAACGCTCGCAATGACAGGGGTTTAATTTGTATTTTTTATACCCCAACATTTGAAACAGAACCAATATTTAATAATCAATCCATCAGCTTATAAAGCAACGCCGCTTCTTCCTTACGGACGGTCTCGCTGACATCGGTGACCTGAAGCTTTACGTTACGCATACCGAAGGATATCTCTATAATATCCCCCACCTTTACGTCATACGAGG
>JAFPCJ010000002.1 GCA_017423885.1 Clostridia bacterium
ACTTCAGCTACTATGGTAGATGTTGAATATGCCGAAGATGAAGAGTACGGTAAAGTTGCGGTTATTTCTTACAACAGAGGTTTTGTAGGCGGATATGATGCAGGCGTTATATTGCCCTTTACCATGGCAGACGGTGTAACCTATCGTTTCAGAATCACTTATAAATCTGAAGGCGATCCCAACGGATGGTTCTGCTATTCCTTTGACGGAAAGAATGGTCACGGTTCAGCTGTCGGAATAAACAGTGCTGATTGGACTGAGCAGGATTGGTATATCACAGGCTCTGCAGATCAGAAAAAGCTTAGCATCGGTACTAATACCAAGAGTGCTACCCTTTATATTGCAAGCATTGAAGTTGAAATCGCAAAGGGCGTTGCAGGTGACGTAGATAACGACGGAGCAGTTATTGCAGACGACCTTGTTGTTATGAGAAAGCTTCTTGTCGGTCTCGACGAGGGAGAAGCCTTCGTTTCCGCCGCAGACGTAAACGGTGATGGCGAGACCGATATCAGAGACCTTGTAAGAATCAAAAAGATATTCGAAAATTTTACTTTAGTTGATGAAGCTGAGAGCTTAAATCTTTTGGCGGCAAGTCAGAACGTTAAGCTTGAAAAAAGCGCAAGCTCATTGAATTTATTGGGAGACGGCTCACGTTTTAAGAAGGCCGTCTCGGGTAAGGATGGCTACGTGATATACAGGATATCAGGCAGCATCACCGAGGCGGCAATAGAGTGTGATTTCCCTGTAAGCAAATTAGGACAGTTCACCTTTGAAGTGTCCGATAATATGAATGATTGGACTGCCGTAGTTCCTACGGCAGTCTCTGCCCAGGAGATAAACGGTAATTCTTGGGTTCGATATACCTACTATATCGGAGACCTTGATTACGTAAGCGGTTTAAAGATAAATTTTCCCGATAATGATGAAGCAGGCGTTCGCAAGGTGAAAATAAACCGTGTGGACGATACTGTACTGTATTCCTTAAAGGGATATGACCCCTATCTGCGCGAGAGCGCTAACTTTTATGTTGACAGTATCTCGGGAAATGACAGTAACAACGGTCTTTCTGCCGAATCGGCTTTTAAGACACTGTCTGCAGCGTTTTCAAGATGCTTTGTCCCCGGTGACAGTATACTTCTTGCCCGAGGCGGAAGCTATAAGGGCGGCGTTGAGCTTCACAGCAGCGGTAGCAAGACCGCTCCTATAAAAATCAGCGCATACGGCGACGGCAACGCTCCTGTTATAACCGATTTTGCAAATAAAGTCGGTCTTGGAATATGGGGCGAATATGTCGAGATATCGGAAATAGAGTTTACCTGCCCCGAGGGAATAACCGCTATAGGTTGGTATGCTGTAAAATCAGGAGCCAGCAAGGGTGCAGTTATTAAAAACTGCTATTTCCATCATATTAATTCAACCGAGACCTCTACGCGCTTTGCATCCCGCGGTACAGGCGGAGTCGCGTTCTACGCGCAGGGCAATAATCCTACGTGGTTTGACGGTGCGATAGTAGAAAACAACCGTTTCGACACCCTTGGCAGAGATTCGGTGTATTTTACCTCTCAATGGGCTTGCTGTGATACTAAGCAGGGCTGGGGAGACCGCAATCTTGACGCTAATATCGAAGCTGTACGAAATCGTAATATAGCTGTAAGGAACAACAGTATTACCGCAAATGCAGGTGATGCTATTCTGCTTATAGGCGCCGAGGATTCGGTTATCGAGCATAATACTGTTGCAAACAGTATACTTATAGGTGACCGTACCGATGAGAAACTCGCATGGGCGGCGGTATGGTACCATTCTTCTGTAAACTGCGTTATACAGTATAATGAGGTTTACGGAAATTCAGGCGCTAACGGCGGACATGACCTTCAGGCATTTGACCTTGATATCGCATGCCGTGACTGCATAGTTCAGTATAACTACAGTCATGATAACGATGGCGGATTTATGCTGCTTTGCGGAACCGAGGCGGAAAACGGCGGTGGTGTCAGCGGCGCTGTCATAAGATACAATCTTTCTGTGAATGACGGTGCAAAGGGTCTTAGCGTTTTTGATATTACAGGAAGCATCAGCAATTCTGCTATATACAACAATACGGTATATTGCGGAAAGAATGATGTAAAGCTTGTAAACCTTGCAAACTATCAAAAGGTATCAACACGTTCTGAAAACACAGTATTTACAAATAATATCTTCTATGCAAAGGATGGTGTATCGGTAAGCTTTGGCTATGGCGACATTAATACCGCGCCTGCATTTACCGATGCTACCTTTAACAAAAATGTGTTTTATAACATTTCCGATCCCGTGTGGAGCGGAAGAATAACCGTTATAGACAGCATGAATGAGGATCCGCTCCTTACCGATGCAGGCAATACCGGCAACGGGTTTGAAGCAGGACAGTTTTATGCTCCGCAGTCAGGCTCTTATGTGCTTGAAGCGGGTACTATTATTGAAAATAACGGAGGTCGGGATTACTTTGGTAATACCGTTTCTCCGCAAAGCACTCTTATTGGTGCGATAATTGTTTAAAATGAGGTAAAGATTATGAAAAAGAGATTGTTCGGAATAACAGCTATCATGCTGATCCTGTGCTTGATGGCAGGTCTTACGGGTTGCCGTAAAAGCGGACCGCAGGTATCGGGCGAGTGGTTAAGTGAGCGTACATACTACTATTATGATGCCGACGGTAATTGGGTAGAGGTAACCGACGACTCTTTCCTCAATGATCCTTCGGGAAACGAAACTACTGAAAATGAGGAGTCTGATGATACTACGGTAAAGCCGGTCGTAGACTCCTCGGATTATCAGGTTCTTGTCGATTACTGCGGTAACGATGATTTCAAAAAGGTTTTCGATAAGAAAAATATAACCAAAGAAACGCTTCATGCTGATGCTTTGGAGGATGACTGGCGTTTCCGTAAGTTAGAGCAAAAAGACGGTGATGCTTATGTTACTTATAAGGTAGACGGTATTGCTGAATTTTTCGTTGAATACAGTTACGGTTCAGGAGCCAGAACAGCAAATGAAATTGCTTTCTATGTATCTAAAGATAATATTAATTGGACCGAAGTTAAGGCTCAGGACGAGATTTACATGATCTTCAACGGAGATTCATGGCAGAGAACAAGAGCTTATTTCGGAAATATTGATCCTGCAAACCAATATTTGAAAATATATATCAACACAGTAAACGGTTCGCAAGTTTTCAACCCGAACATCAATATGGTTCAGATTAACGGCCTTACTGAAAAGGTTTTGGGAGAACTGGGTATATTCAATTCCAATCTTCCTGCACAGTCTATTTATATAGACAGTAAAAACGGTAAGGATACAAACTCGGGAACCAGCGAGAAAGAGCCGCTCAAAACACTTTATGCGGCATCCAAAAAAGTCTATTCACCCGGAAGTAAGATTTTGCTTAAAGCAGGTCAGGAACATTCGGGTTCCCTCACGATAATCGGTAGCGGTGCTAAAGGCAAACCGATAACAGTTACTTCTTACGGTAGCGGCGCAAAGCCGGTAATTAATGCTCGCGGCGGTTCCGCTATTGAGACCTATGGTGAATATATTAACTTCACAGGTCTTAAAATCACAAATAAAACGGGTAAAGCAGGTATAAATGTATTAGCTTGCAAACCCGGTGCTTCAAGTGGAATATCCGTCACAAAATGTGACTTTGAAAATATAAACGTAAACTTTAACACTACTTCTTATGCTGCTTCAGGTATTCGTTTGGCGGCATCCGGCAGATTGCCTAACTGGTTTGATGGTGTAAAAATAGAAGACAATACCTTTAAAAAGGTTGCGCGTTGCGGATTTGTTATTCAGTCTGACTGGACTGCAAAGGTAACCAATCAGGAATGGGGACGTAAGAACGATATCTCCAAGGGCGAGTGGTTTGGTAACAAGAACGTTGTTGTCAGAAATAATAAACTTGATGAAATAGGAGGAGACGGAATTCTCCTCTTCGGTTGTGAAGGCGGTCTTGTTGAAAAGAACGTTGTTGCAAATTCGGGTCTCTTCCGCAATCAGGGTGAGATTCACTGGGTTGCTATCTGGTGTCACTCCTGCACAGGCACCGTATTCCAGTATAACGAGGTTTACGGTAACTCCGGAAAGAACAACGGTCATGACCTGCAGGCGTTTGACGCTGATATTGCAAACAAGGATTGCATATTCCAGTATAACTATAGCCACGATAACGAGGGCGGATTTATGCTGTTGTGTACCAACGATGCAAAGGACAATGCACAGACTACGGGAACCATCGTTCGTTATAACCTTTCTATAAACGATAGTAGAGAAAATGGTTATATATTTGAAGTGACTTCAAGTTGCTATGATTCACAAATCTATAACAACACAGTTTACGTTGATAAGTTTAAGAATATTAAACTTGTTAACTTTGTCAACTACGACGGTGGTCCGAATGATTCTAAGAACACCGTATTTTCAAACAACATTTTCTATGCTAAAAAAGGTGTTAACGTAACCTATAACTTCCAAAAGCTTGTAGATGCTACATTTAATAACAATGTATTCTATAACATTCCTGCTCCTTCTAACAGTAAGGTAAAGGTGAGCGGTGTTATAACCGATGACCCGCAGTTTAAGTCGGCAGGCGCTACGGGTAACGGACTTGAGGCAATTGCTAAGAAGTATGCTTTGTCTAATTCGGGTCTGCTCAATAAGGGTATTGCCGTTTCGAATAACGGCGGCAAGGATCTACTCGGCAATAAGCTTGGCGGTAATATAATGGGCGCAATTCTTAAATGATCTACAAGTGAGAGGTAGATATATGAAAAAATATAGTTTTAAAATACTGTCGTTGCTTTTGGCGGCGGTCGTGCTGGCATCAGCGTGCGCGTGTCTCGGTCTTATAACGGTCACCGCAGATGATGTTTATGTGACGAGAACGGCTGTTTATGATTGTAATGTAGACGGCACAACAGGCTCGGCTTCAGGCAACAAGTATTTAATGTATAATTACAATAATTCTTGGGTCATAGAAAGCGGTACAATGGGCTTTATTCCGCTTTCCTATGTTCAGGATAAGGGTTGCTATGAGATATGGGAGCAACAACTGCTTACAGGCTTTGCGGTCTATACTATGAACTCTATCTCCATATCGGATGCTACTCTTAAAGAATGGTATAATTTTGAGGGCTCGGCTGACGGTGAGGAATGGTACCCGATATCCTTTGTAAAGGATCCTGACTACAAAAAGGTTTTCGGAACAGGCAGTCAGCACGCTTCCTATAAGCTGTCATTGGTCGATATTCCCGAGGGTACTTGCTTTATAAAGCTTTCAGCACCGTATGATAACGGCTCGGCATGGAATAAGGGCTTTTTAAAGGTCGAAATACAGTATAAAGAGCTTTTGCCTGCTCCCGAAATTACTGCAGAGTATAAAAATCTTTACGGCGCTTTCGCTAATAAGGTTGAAAACGGCAAGAAGGTTACCCGAAGCGTTAAATTAAATGCTACCGAGATCGGTGCAGAGGAGGGCGGCTCGCTTACCGTTTTGAGAAACGGTGCTCCCATTTCGGCTGATTCGCTTTATAATGAGACTGAAAAAGGCTATATTATCTCGCAGGATGGCGAGTATAAGATAATAGCGAGCAACTTTGCAGGAACTGCAGAGCTCGAATTTACGCTTGCAAATATAGTTGAGGATACGGTAGTTACCAAGACGATAATAGATGATATCTATAATACCGGAAAGACTACCGCATACGAGCGCATTGATACTGCAGATGCTACAAGTAAGGTAGTAATGAGTATCGCCGTTTCTCCCG
>JAFPCJ010000157.1 GCA_017423885.1 Clostridia bacterium
CAACAGCGCGAAGTATCTCGTCCCGACAAGCGCGGTAAACTGTCAAACTACCGCCGTAAGGGTCAGAAATTCCGCTTCCTAAAACAAAGACCTTTTCATTTGGAAGCCCAAGCGATAACAGAGCCTCACGGTGGGAAGAAGACATGCATATAAACAGGTCAGCGCTCAAGTCATCTTTTGTAAGACTATGGGAAATATGCTCACTTATATCTATTCCCATCTCGCTCATTACTGACGCTGAATTAGCGCTAACAGGAGAGCCGTCAGCAAAAAGACCTCGGCTGTGCACCGTTACATTAAAAAGCCTAAATGAGCGCAGATAACCTGCAGCCATAGGACTGCGGCAGGTATTTCCCGTACAAATAAAAATTACGTTCATTACTTATCCTTTGGCTTCAAGCCATGTTTTGCCGCTGTGTGCCTCAACACTTAAGGTTACAGCCAATTTTGCGGCATTTTCCATTTCCTCTGTAAGAATAGCGCAAGCAGTAGCACTCATATTCTCGGGACACTCGACTATAAGCTCATCGTGAACCTGAAGAATAAGCTGTGCTTCAGGTAGCTCACGGTGCAGGCGGTCACGAACCTTTATCATGGCAATCTTTATGATATCAGCGGCGGTGCCCTGAATGGGGGCATTTCGCGCAACTCGCTCGCCGAAAGCACGAAGCATGTGGTTCGAAGCCGAAAGCTCGGGCAGATATCTGCGGCGCGAGAAAAGTGTCGTCACAAAGCCGTCATTCTTCGCCTTTTCAACTACCTCGTCAAGATAGCGCGCAATGGCAGGGTAGGTGGCAAGATAGCTTTTGATATATTGGTCGGCTTCTTTTCGCGTTACGCCTATATCCTGCGACAAGGAGAACGCGCCGATGCCGTAGATTATACCGAAATTAACCGCCTTTGCTCGCCTACGAAGCTCGGGAGTTACCATGCCTTCGGGAACATCAAAGACCTGCGCGGCGGTAAGCGTATGGATATCGGTATCAGAGTTAAAAGCATTTATCATGACCGCATCACCCGCTATGGATGCTAAAACGCGAAGCTCTATCTGTGAATAGTCGGCATCACAAAGCACATAGCCGTCCTTTGCGGTAAAGTATTCGCGAAGTCTGCGTCCTTCCTCGGTGCGGACAGGAATATTTTGCAGATTTGGCTCGAGCGAGCTTATGCGCCCTGTTCTCGCTTCGGTCTGATTGAACGTAGAATGTATGCGTCCGTCCTCGGCAATGGCATGAAGCAGACCCTCACAATAGGTGGACTTTAATTTTGCAAGCTGTCGGTATTCAAGCACCTTGGCTACAACAGGGTATTCATATTGAAGCTTTTCGAGTACATCTGCGGCGGTGCTGTAACCGCTCTTGGTCTTTTTGGCAGGCTCGATTTTTAGCTCTTCAAAAAGCGCAACACCAAGCTGCTTTGGGGAATTGAGATTGAATTCATGACCTACCTGCTCGTAAATATCATTCTGGATAACGGCAATACGCTCACTTAATTCATCGCCCATTTTTTTAAGACCCTCGCCGTCCGCCAAGAAGCCTACAAGCTCCATTTCGGCAAGCACCTGCGCCAAAGGAATCTCAATGTTGCGCAAAAGCTCATACTGTCCGCTTTGCTTCAGCGCTTCGCACAATCGTTCGCAAAGAGCGGAAAAGAGTGCGGCGGCAAGAACTTCGTCGGTTGCATCTCCCTCAATATCAGGAGCAGCAGCCGAATACTCGGCGGCAAGTCTTTCGGGTGAGTAATCGGAAGCGGCAGGATTGCAAAGATATCCTGCAAGCATGGCATCAAAAACAATGTTTGTGCTGTCAGGGTACTGCTTGAATATAGCCTTACTGTCATAAACTCGCTTTTCAATCGAAGCATCACAAAGTATTTCATGAAGCCGCTCTTGGCTTATCTTAAAGACCTCGTTTCCGCTTACAGCATAGTCCCCGAAAAGGGTGACACTACCCTCGATAACGCCGTCCGAGGTTATTTTCAATACTCTTTTTTCGGTTTTTTCTTCTGTAACTGCGGTTTCTGATTCGGGAGTAATGCCCATTTTCTCCATAAGCTTGAAGAATTCGAGCTTTGTCATAAGTCGGGCGAGTTTTGAAGTGTCGCGCGGAGCATTGCGGTAATCCTCGAGAGAGGTATTTATCGGTGCTGTGCGGCAGATGGTGCCAAGCTCGCGGCTTAAAAAGGCACTTTCGCGTCCCTCTGTCAGCTTTTTGCGGACTGAATCCTTAATGTCAAGCGTATCAAGCTCGGCATAAATGCGGTCAATATTGTCAAAACGGGTGATAAGATCGGTGGCGGTTTTTTCTCCTACACCTGCAACACCGGGAATGTTGTCCGAGGAGTCACCCATGAGCGCTTTAAGCTCTATCATCTGCGGCGGAGTCAGCAAGTAACGCTCATAAAGCGCCGCAGGATCATAGTCGATAACCTCGGGTCTGCCCATCTTGGTGGCGGTGAGAAGCACTCTTGTATGCTCGGAAACGAGCTGTAAGGAGTCACGGTCACCTGTTGCGATAATACATTCATGATCGCTGTTTTCTGCCGCTTGCGCCAAAGTACCCAAAATATCGTCCGCTTCGTAGCCCTCGCACTCAATGCAATGGTAGCCTGCAAGCGTCAGCCATTCCTTGAGAATAGGGAACTGACTTAAAAGCTCGTCGGGAGTCTTATGTCTGCCTGCCTTGTATTCGGAATACATTTTGTGGCGGAAGGTAGGCGCTTTCAGGTCAAACGCTACGGCGATGCCGTCAGGCTGCTCGCTTTCGATAAGCTTGTTAAGAATGTTTATAAAGCCGTAAATACCGTTGGTATATACTCCGTCCTTGGTGGTAAGCAACTTAATGCCGTAAAAGGCGCGGTTTATAATACTGTTGCCGTCAATAGCTAAAAGCTTCATTTCAGCACCTCTGAACATAAAAAATAAATATAGACATAAATATACATCTTATATATTACCATTTTTATTTTGATTTGTCACTATTATTTTTAAAAAATTAACAGAAAAATTTCAATTTGACAGAAACAATAAATTGCGTTATAATCAAAAGGCTATGATTAATAAAAGAAATGAATTAAGAGGGTATGCCGCTTTAGCTCCGATGGCAGGCGTTGCCGACCGCGCAATGCGCGAGATATGTACCGAATTTGGTGCCGCATATACTGTCGGTGAGCTTACAAGCTCGCGTGGCATTACTCTTTCAGACCAAAAATCGAAAGCGTATCTTTTTTGCTCGCAAGCCTCGCGCCCTTTCGGCTCCCAGCTTTTTGGGAATGATCCTGAAATAATGGCGGATGCGGCTCGGATCGCAGAAGGGTATGACCCCGATTTTATCGATATCAATATGGGCTGTCCTGCTCCGAAGGTTGCAGGAAACGGTGGCGGAAGCGCACTTATGCGAGAACCTGAACTTGCAGGAGATATTATGCGAGCGGTTGCCTCGGCTGTGAGTGTTCCCGTAACGGTTAAGATCAGAACAGGTTGGGATAAGGACAGTATCAATGCTGTGGAACTTGCCAAAAGGGCAGAGGATGCAGGAATTACTGCCATTACAGTTCATGGACGCACCCGCGCACAGATGTATGCCGCAGGTATAGATATTGATACGATAGCTGAAGTGAAAAAAAGCGTCAGCATACCTGTAATTGCTAATGGCGATATAACCGACGGCGAGTCTGCCAAGCGCATGTATGAGTATACAGGGTGTGACTTTGTTATGGTTGGCCGCGCGGCTATGGGTAACCCTTTTATCTTCTCTGAGATCAATGCTTATTTTGAGGGCAGGGAATACATAAAACCGTCACTCGAAGAACGCTTCAAGGTGCTTATGCGTCAGGTAGAGCTGATGCTGCAGTATAAGGACCCACATAACGCGATTTTAGAGTCGCGCAAGCATGCGGCATGGTATATGACAGGACTAAAAGGCGCGGCAAACTTACGCCGAATGGCGGGCGAGATATCTTCTTTAGAGGATATTCGTGCAATTTGCGAAAAAGCACTTGAACTGAATAAGGAACTGTGATATAATTATTTGGTTAAATATTTCCGAAAGGATGAAAATAAATGTCAGGACATTCCAAGTGGAACAATATCAAACGTAAAAAGGAAAAGACCGATGCGGCAAAGGCTAAAATCTTTACCAAGATTGGTCGCCGC
>JAFPCJ010000158.1 GCA_017423885.1 Clostridia bacterium
ATACGCCGCGGAAGACACCGCCGCACAAACTATACGACCCTGCTCGTCATCACCATTTTTTGAGGAATGGCCCTTCATACAAAACCCGATAGGTTCAGCGAAAAATTAAACCTTAGTCATAGGTAATTAACCGATTTCGGTAATCTGTACCTTAGTATATGGCTGTCTGTGACCCATCTTGCGGGAACAGCCCTTCTTCGGCTTGTAAGTGAAGATGTTAATCTTCTTGCCCTTGCCGTTCTTAAGAACGGTAGCCTTAACGAAAGCATCCTTAACATAGGGCTTGCCTACCTTAAGAGTCTTATCGCTTACAGCGATGACCTTGTCAAAGGTGATCTCCTCGTCGATTTCAGCATTGAGCTTCTCAACATAGATAACATCACCGTTCTGAACACGGTACTGCTTTCCGCCGGTTTCAATAATTGCGTACATTTTTTACACCTACCTGATATTTACAGTCTCGCTACTCGAAGGCGTATACCAAAATTTAGGCACAACTTTACAAGCCCACAGTATGCGGCTCGAGTATTTTAACACAATCCAATGCGTTTGTCAAGCAAAATTTTACTTGATTTTATCGCAAATAGAATTATAATGTATATGTACAGTCAAAACAGATCATTTAAGGAGTTTTGTTATATGAAAATTGCCGTTATTACAGGTGCATCCGCAGGACTTGGCACCGAATTTGTCAAAGCTGTTCTTGAGATGCGCCCCGAAATTGATGAAATATGGATCATCGCGCGCAGAGCCGAGCGTTTGAATGAGCTTAAAGCCGAGCTTTCGGACAAGCTTCGCCCCGTAGCGCTTGATATAACCGATCCTGCCGCCGCAAAGGAGTATACTCGTTTGCTCGAAGAAAGCGGTGCCGAGGTCGCTTTGCTTATTAACAACGCAGGCTTCGGAAAGCTTGGAAACTTTGACGAGCTTTCCGCCGAGGACAATACCGGAATGGTGCGCCTTAACTGCGAAGCTCTCACTCTCTGGTCCTCTATAACGCTCCCCTTTATGAAAGAGGGCGGTGAGATAATCAACAGTTGTTCGATCGCTTCCTTTGCACCAAACCCGAGAATGGCAGTATATTGCTCAACCAAGGCTTATGTCATGAGTCTTTCGCGTTGTATGCGTGAGGAGCTTAAGCGTCGCAGAATCAATGTGCTCGCATGCTGTCCCGGTCCTATGGACACCGAATTCCTCGCCCTTGCCAACATAACCAAAGGCGCAAGCCATACCTTTGATACTCTGCCGCGCGTAAATCCTACCGTTATGGCAAGAAAGTCACTTATCGCATCCAAAAAGAAAAAATCGGTATATACCTGCCGTGCTTTCTTCAAGTTTTATCGCGTGCTCGCAAAAATACTGCCCCATTGCCTTGTCATGAAAATGAGCGCAACCTAAAAAATGGAAGAATTAATCAAAAGAATTATTTTCAGCGGTGCCGTAGTTAATTTCGTATTAGTTGTGATAGGTTCAGCTATCGGTATGCTCTTAAAAGGGGGCCTTCCCGAAAGAATACGGGACACTCTTGTAAAGGGAATGTCGCTTTGCGTTATATATATAGGTATAACAGAACTTTTTGAGGACGGTACCAAACCGTTGGTCGTTTTAATTTCTATGGCACTCGGCTCCATTCTCGGAGAGTTGCTTGACCTTGACGCAAAGCTCAACCGTTTAGGACAAGCCCTTGAACGCAAATTCAAAGCAAAAGACGGACGCTCGCGCATTACCGAAGGCTTTGTAAGTGCCACCATGCTTTTCTGCGTTGGTGCTATGACGGTGGTAGGCTCTATAGATTCAGGCGTTTCAGCCGACAACACCACCCTTTATTCCAAATCGGTGCTTGACCTTGTTTCCTCTGTAGCTTTAGCCTCGGGGCTCGGCTTCGGAGTAATGCTTTCATCGGTTGCGGTTCTTGTAATAGAGGGCGGACTTACCGTTATTGCCGCATTATGCGGACCCATGCTTAATACAGATGTTATAACACAGATGTCAGTGGTAGGCTCGATGCTGATAATCGCACTCGGACTTAATATGATGGGACTTACCCGACTTAAGGTAATGAATTATCTTCCTGCGATATTCCTGCCGCTGTTACTTTGCCTTATTTTTTAATGGAGTATATATATATGAATGAAGTAAATGATATCCAAGCTTTGCGAAAGCATAAGAATTTTATAATTAAATGTATTGCTGTGCTGATAATCTCTGCAACAGTTTTTGCCCTCTCACTTTCGGGAATAGTAAACATTGTTTCTTCTCCGCAGGACAAGGCGCCGCAAAAGGAGCAGTCCTCATCCGAAGATAAACCGCAGAGCGGCTCGGCTGAAAAGGAAGAAGAAAAAATCAAAAAGGTTGCATCGGCTACAGTTGTCAACACAGGCGATATCCTTATCCACAACCCTGTTCTTGCAGGTGCCAAAAAAAGTGACGGAAGCTATGATTTTTCGAAGCTTTTCAAGCAAGCAGCTCCCTATTTCAAAAAAGCCGACCTTGCCGTAGCCAATCTTGAGGTATCTCTCGGCGGAACGCAAAGCGGCTCCTTTGTAGGTTATCCTGCCTTCAATACTCCCGATGAGCTTATAGACGACCTTAAGGTTGCCGGAGTAAACATGCTTCTTACCGCCAATAACCATTGCTACGATA
This sequence comes from Clostridia bacterium, assembly GCA_017423885.1. The sequence goes on from JAFPCJ010000158.1 coordinate 2,644, forward strand.
CAGGTCTTTTCGGCTTACAGCGCACCGTTCAGATGCTTAAGGAAAAGGGTGTTCCCTATACCGGCACCCGAGAAAGCGACACCGAGCCGAAGTTTATCGTAAAGGATGTAAACGGCATTAAGATAGGCATGGCTTGCTACACCTATGCCACCTCTCCCTCAAGCGGTCGTCTTGCCATTAACGGCGCCACCATAAAAACCGAAGCAAACGCACTTATAAATACCTTCTGTTACGACAAGCTCGATGCTTTCTATACAGAAGCTCAACAGGTAATGACCGACATGAAGGCGCAGGGTGCCGAATGTACCGTATTTTATATGCATTGGGGAAACGAATACAAGCTTTACCCCAACGAATATCAAAAAACTATGGCGCAAAAGCTTTGCGACATGGGCGTTGATGTTATAGTAGGCGGTCATCCTCACGTTATACAGCCGATAGACCTGCTTTATGCACAAGGCAGTGAGCATACAACAGTCTGCCTATACTCTATGGGCAACGCTGTTTCCAATCAGCGCCGCGAAGAGCTTACAGGTCTTTGTACCACAGGTCACACCGAGGACGGACTGCTGTTCAGTTATACCTTTGACAAGTATTCCGATGGATCTGTAGTTCTTTCGGGTGTTGATGTCATACCGCTTTGGGTAAATAAGGTCGGCTCGCGTTACAATGCCGATTATACTATGTATCCGCTCGAAAAGCCGGATGACGGCGCGCAGAAATACGGTCTTTCAGGCAATGCCGCAGCACTCTCAAAGGAATCCTACGGCAGAACAAAGGATATTTTAGCTCAAGGTCTTACCAAGTGTCAGCAAGCGCTCGGCTGTACCGTCCGCTTTGCAGAAAACTAATTTTCTTTAAATTGTTTTCGGTATTCCCTCGGTGCACAGCCAAAGTATTTTTTAAACGCCTTTGAAAAGTGATAAAGGTCACCGTAACCTACCGAAATACCCGCGACAGACGGACTTTCTCCGTATACCGTCATAAGCTCTGCCGCTCTTTCAAGCCGCAGCTTCATAAGATACTGTGCAGGCGGCAGTCCTGTCTTTTTTCTGAACAAAACCGAAAAATAACTGCGGTCAAGTCCGAGCAAGGTCGCAACATCCGATACCCCTATCCCCTTCATATATTCACTTCTCATGTAATTCAAGGCTTTTTCCACATAATCGGTCTGCGGCTCCCTTTGCTCAAGCAATATCGCCATAAGCTTCCATAGGCATCCGCTCAAAAAAGCGCTCTTGCCGTTTTCAAGCATTCTTGCCTGCTTCATCTCCTCAAATATCTTTTCTGCTCCTGCATTACGCAGTACCGAGCTTTCCAAAGCCTCGGGCAGAGCGATATCAGCATTGAAGCCTACCCATATATAATGCCAAGGCGTTTCGGGGTCTGCCTCATAATACGTTTCCTTATTTGGTGATATAACAAAAATATCACCTGCATTCACTTTATGCTCTCCTTTTTCATCCTTAAACACACCGCATCCCGATACAACAAAATGCAAAAGCCAATATTCCCTTATCGCAGGCCCATAGCCATGAGACGGCTCACAGCTTTCCTCGCCGAAAAGCAAAGGATTTATTCCTGAATAACCTTTATCTATAACAATATCCTCAATCAGCATATTATTCCGCTCCATTTTAAAATATACAACATTATAACAAGTTTTTCACACAAAAGTCCATTCTCATTTTCAACAAATCATGCTAAACTGTATACAACAAATTTACAAGGAGTGACCCAATATGAAAATAACCTTTATGGGCGCAGGTAGTACTGTTTTTGCAAGAAACGTTATTGGCGACTGTATGTGCTGTGAGTCGTTGCGTGACAGCGTTTTTGCGCTGTATGATATAGACGGCGAGCGTCTTGAGCAGAGCAGAACGATTCTTGAAGCCATGCGCGAAGCCAAAGGCGGTTACGGAAAGATCGAGTGCTATCTCGGCGTTGAACAAAGAAAGGATGCACTTCGCGGTGCAAGCTTTGTTATAAACGCAATTCAGGTTGGCCTTTACGATCCTTGCACCATTATCGATTTCGAAGTGCCTAAAAAATACGGTCTTCGTCAGACAATAGCCGATACTCTCGGCATAGGCGGAATCATGCGCGCACTTCGCACCATTCCCGTAATGGCGGATTTTGCCGCAGATATGGAGCAGGTCTGCCCCGATGCCCTTTTCCTCAATTATACAAATCCGATGGCAATGCTTTCAGGATATATGCAGCGTTATACCGGCATTGAAACACTCGGTCTTTGCCATAGCGTTCAGGTATGCAGTGAGGATCTGCTCAACGAGCTTGGAATGTCCGATAAATTAGAGGGACGCAAGGAGCTTATTGCGGGTATCAACCACATGGCATGGCTGCTTGAGATCAAGGACAAGAACGGAGTTGACCTTTATCCCGAGATCAAAAGCCGCATAGATGAGCGTATCGCTGACCCCAACTACGGCAACAAAGTACGCCTTGAGTATATCAAGCATTTCGGGTATTATTGCACCGAATCGAGCGAGCATAATGCCGAGTATAATATGTTCTACATAAAGAGCAAATATCCCGAGCTTATCGAGCGCTACAACATTCCGCTTGACGAATACCCCCGCCGATGCGTCAATCAGATCGAGGGCTGGAAAAAAGAATATGCCGAGCTGCTTGAAACAGGCGTAAAGGAGCATGAGCGTTCAAAAGAGTACGCCTCAAGAATAATGGAAGCCATTGTTACAGGCGTTCCCTATCAGATAGGCGGAAACGTGCTCAATAACGGTCTTATAACCAACCTTCCCGATGAAGCTTGTGTTGAGGTGCCCTGCCTTGTAAACGGTTACGGAGTACATCCCTGCCGCATAGGCGCTCTGCCCGTACAGTGTGCCGCCATGAACATGACCAATATAAATGTTCAGCTCCTTACCATTGAAGCCGCGCGCACACTCAAAAAAGACCATATTTATCAAGCGGCAATGCTTGATCCGCATACTGCAAGCGAGCTTGATATCGACACCATCAAGAAAATGGTAGACGATCTTATCGAAGCCCACGGCGATTTCCTGCCCAAGTATCATTAAGTATTTTAAAACTTAAAGCCCCTTTTTCAATCGTTTGATTTTAATACAGCATAACAAAAGGCGGCTGTAAAATAACAGTTAAAAAAATGGGGCTGTCTCACTAAAGGCAATTTGCACAACCCTGCCTCCCTCTGACGAGGGAGGTGGCACGGCGTAGCCGTGACGGAGGGAGAGAAAAGGTTAAAATGCTACAATTAGTGTGGTTTTTTCTCTCCCTCAGTCTCGTTTCACTCGACAGCTCCCTCGTCAGAGGGAGCTGATTGTGATATTCGGCTTTGCTGATTTGTGCGTTTTGACCTTATTGAGACAGCCCCATTTTTGTTGATTTGTTCACAATAATGCTTTAAAATATAAACATCGGGACGAAAGGAGCAGAAATATGAAGAAAAAGGTCAAGAAGATTCTGAAAATTACAGCTGTTGTATTTTTATGTCTTTCGATCATTGGCATCATTGCGCTCACGGCAATAAGTCGCCATATTGTAAGCCGTACCCGCTCTCGGATAATCTCTCCCGAGGAAGCCGCAAGACTTCAGGATATAGACTGCATTATAGTTCTCGGATGCGGAGTAAGACCCGACAATACTCCAAGCCATATGCTTGAGGACAGACTCAAAACAGGAATTGCACTTTTTGAATCCAATGCCGCTCCCAAGCTTCTCATGAGCGGAGACCACGGTCGGAAGGATTATGACGAAGTTAATGTAATGAAGAATTTTGCTATGAAAAACGGAATAGCATCTTCGGATATCTTCATGGATCACGCAGGCTTTTCCTCATATGAGACGATATACCGTGCAAAGGAGATATTCAAGGTCAAAAGGGCAATAATCGTAACGCAGGAATACCACCTTTACAGAACACTTTATCTTGCCGAGGCACTAGGGCTCGAGGCTTACGGTGTTTCTGCCGATCTTCGTACATATCGCGGTCAGTTCGAAAGAGACTTGCGAGAGCTTCTTGCGCGAAGCAAGGATTTTATCTCTGCCAAAACCAAGCCCGAGCCAAAATATCTTGGCGAGAGCATCCCCATAAACGGTGACGGCGATATTACAAACGGATAAAAAACAGTCACATCATTCGCAATGAGCGGTGATGTGACTGTTTGATTTTTTATTATCAGTTTTCGCTGTAGATGACCGTAAGATCGGGATGAAGCTGAAGAATAGATGCAGGCACCTCGGGAGTTATGGGACCGAAGAAGGCTTTTTCAACGATATCCTTTTTGCCTGCGCCGTTAGCGATAAGCACTACCTTGCGCGCTTGCATTATGCACATCATACCCATGGTTACAGCCTGACGCGGAACATCGGCTTCGTTTTCAAAGAAACGGGCATTTGCCTGAATGGTAGACTCATGAAGATCAACAACATGGGTAGCCTTTGTAAAGCAGGAGTCAGGCTCGTTAAAGCCGATATGACCGTCAAAGCCAATTCCGAGAAGCTGAAGATCAATACCGCCGAGAGCCTTTACTCTGGCGTCATACTCCTCGCACTCGGCGTTGTAATCCTCGGCAAGACCGTTGGGAACAAAGGTCTTGTTCTTATCGATATTGATATGATCGAAAAGATTTTTATTCATAAAATAGCGGTAGCTCTGATCGTTTGTACCGTCAAGCCCGACATATTCATCAAGGTTCACAGTGGTGACCTCGGAAAAATCAAGATCTCCCTTTGCACAGCGCTCTATCAGCACCTTGTATGCGCCTACGGGTGAAGAGCCTGTTGCAAGGCCGAGTACACAGTCAGGCTTGGAAAGCACCTGTGCCGAAATAAGGTTTGCCGCCTTACGGCTCAATTCTTCGTATGTATCAACTTTTATAAAACGCATGATTTTTTCTCCTATCAAATATATTTTTTTACTATTGCTTTCATATCGTCCCACTGCTCTTCCATTTCCTCTACCAGCTTGAACTGTGTACGGCAACGGTCAAGATTGTGCTCGGGGTAGGCTGTTCTGAAATATGTATCTCCCGAAAGATAATCGGTCAAAAAGCGCATTCCGCATTCTACCGTCATCATCTTGGAGCCTTCGGGCAAAAGCATTATCTCGCTTTCTCCCAAAAGTCCGCCGCAGCCCTTCAAGAAGCCCTCGGCGTAAGCATCAAAGAGCGAAATATCAAAATGCACCTTTGAAAGGTCCTTTTCATCCTCGGCGGCGGTAGATGCGCCGAAGCGGATGGAATCACCGAAATCATTTACCGAGAAGCCGGGCATTATGGTATCAAGATCAATAACGCACAGCGCCTTATGGGTCTTGATATCAAGTAAAACATTATTGGATTTAGTATCGTTATGGGTGACTCTTAAAGGAAGCTCACCTTTTTCATGAGCATCGAAAAGCACGCTGTAAAACGGCTCTCTTGCCTTTACAAACTCGATCTCCTTTTGAACCGAAGCCGCTCTGCCGCAAACATCCTCCTCAACTGCCTTGAGGAAATTGCGATAGCGCTTGGGAGTATTATGAAAATCCACTATAGTCTCATGAAGCTCCGCGGCAGGGAAACCGTTAAGATCATGCTGAAAACGACCGAATGCGACCGCGCACTCCTTAAAGTCCTCCGCATTGTCAGGGCGCTCGATACAAAGCGAATTTTCTATAAAGGTATATACTCGCCAGAAATCACCCTCATCATCACGGTAAGAAAACTCTCCCGAATGGGTAGGTATCATTGACATGACCTCTCCCTCGCCCGAAGCATTCTCTTTGAGATACGAAGTGACCTTGCTGATATTTTCTATAACATCCTGCGGCTGCTTAAAAGCATTCTGATTAAGTGCCTGCAAAATATAACGGCGCCGACCGTTATCTCCCTCACAGACCACAACAAAGGTAGAATTAATATGCCCGTTACCGTAGGGAGCACACTCAATAACCTTACCTTCCAAGCAGAATTTTTCAACTGCCTGCATCGGATTTTTACTGTTAGAACCCATTGCAACCATTTCCTTTTTTAAAAGTAGTTTAACAAATAAATTATAGCATAATTTAGAAAATAATCAACCTATTTTTATTTTTTGTCCTCAAATCCGCTTTTTTGGGCTCAAAAATATGCAAAATGATTGTTTTTTATGCTTGATATAGTAGATTGTTAAAAAATCTTCAAATTTCGCGAAAAAGGTCTTTTCAAAGTCGAAGCTTTATGTTATAATGAAAAAGCATGTGGATTATATTCATATTATATGTAGTTCACCAAATGCCGAGGATCGGTAAGATCCGATCCAATTTACAAGGAGGATTCTGTTCATGAAAAAGAAAATCAGCACACTTCCCTTTAACGGGACTGCCGAACAGGAGGCACAGCTCCAACAGGTCATCAATGAAAATAAGGATGATAAGAGCAACCTCATGGTCGTAATGCAGAAGGCACAGGATATCTACGGATATCTGCCGATCGAGGTGCAGAACATGATCGCAGAGGGCATGGAAATACCGATCGAAAAGGTATACGGCGTTGCCACATTCTACGCACAGTTCTCTCTCTCCCCCAAAGGAAAGTACAACATCTCTGTATGTTTGGGTACCGCCTGCTACGTTAAAGGTGCAGGAGATCTGTTTGACAAGCTTTCCGAGCGTTTAGGCATCGGAGCCGATGAGTGCACCGCTGACGGTAAGTTCTCTCTTACTGCATGCCGTTGCATAGGCGCTTGCGGTCTTGCTCCCGTTCTTACCGTTAACGATGATGTTTACGGCAGACTTACTGTAGACGATATCGACGGTATTCTTGAAAAGTACGCAGACTAAAAAGCCAAAAGGATAATACATCCGCCAAAGGAAAATGCTTTATGAAAATCAGCACTATTAAAGAGCTTCTTTCAGCCGAGGTACTCTGCTGTGAAGAGATTCTCGAGCGACATGTATACTCAGCATGCGGCAGTGATATGATGAGCGATGTTCTCGCCTATGTAAAGGATCAGGCGGTTTTGCTTACGGGTCTTGTTAACCCGCAGGTCATACGCACAGCCGAAATGATGGATATGATGTGTATCGTATTCGTGCGTTCCAAAAAGCCCAGCGAAGAAATGATAGAGCTTGCCAGAGAAAGCGGTATAGCTCTTATGACCACCGAGCGCCGTATGTATGATGCTTGTGGCATCCTTTATACAAACGGACTCATTGGAAAGCAGGTCAGCCATGGCTGATGCACTTGTTTTCAAATTTGAGGTTGACGGCGAGAACTTTACCTCTGCAGGTCAAGCTTCGGTTCAGATAAAGAAAAATCTTCGCAGACTCGGTCTTGATCCCGAGATCATCAGACGTGTGTCCATAGCGATGTACGAGGGCGAAATCAATATGGTTATCCACGCAGGCGGCGGCGTTGCCGAGGTACGCATCAGCGAAGAATACATTGAGATTATTTTAGCCGACAAGGGTCCGGGAATCAAAAACGTTGAACAGGCAATGCAGGAGGGCTTTTCTACAGCCACCGAATCCGTCCGTTCGCTCGGCTTCGGAGCAGGCATGGGTCTGCCCAACATGAAAAGATATACCGATTCAATGGATATCAATACTGAGGTTGGAGTAGGAACCACGATAACCATGCGTGTCAATCTCCAATAAAAATCGTCACTAACAGCACAAAACGGTGAATAGACATGAATACATACGAACACTCGGTTCAGTTGGACAGTAATAAATGTACCGGCTGTACCACCTGCCTGCGGCACTGCCCGACAGAGGCCATCCGCATACGCGGCGGTCACGCTGTCATCAATCAGGGACGCTGTATAGATTGCGGTGAATGTATCAGGGTCTGTCCGCACAAGGCAAAAAAGGCGGTCTGCGGAAAGCTGGACGCCATGAAGCGTTTTAAATGGAAGATAGCGCTTCCCGCGCCTACTCTTTACGGTCAGTTTGACAATCTTGACGATGTTGATTTCGTGCTTGACGGTCTTTTGAGGATCGGCTTTGACGATGTCTTTGAGGTCTCAAAGGCGGCAGAGCTGGTTTCGGCTTATACGAGACAATATCTCAAGACCGATGGTATAAAAACACCCGTCATAAGCTCGGCTTGTCCCGTAATAGTAAGGCTTATCGGATTGCGTTTTCCATCCTTAAACGATAATATTCTGCATATGCTGCCCCCTATGGAGGTAGCGGCGCGTTTGGCTCGCGAAAGAGCAAAGCGCTCTCATCCCGAGCTTCGGGATGAGGATATCGGAGTTTGCTTTATAACCCCCTGCCCTGCAAAGGCAAGCTATGTTAAAAACGGCTTTGCCGATTACAAGAGTCAGGTAGATGAAGTAGTCTCAATAAGCGATATCTACTTCCTGCTCATCAGTGAAATGAAGCAGGACAACGAAATACAGTCTCTTTCCGAATCGGGAATGATAGGAATCGGTTGGGCAAGATCAGGCGGTGAAGCTACTGCCATCTTCAATGAGGATTACCTCGCCGCTGACGGTATCGAGAACGTTATCCATGTTCTCGATCAGGTCGAAAACGGCAACATACCTGCGCTTAAGTTCATCGAGCTTAATGCTTGTACGGGCGGTTGCGTAGGCGGAGTGCTTACAATGCAAAATCCCTTTATAGCAAAGGCGAGGTTGCAAAGTCTGCGGCGTTATCTTCCGGTCTCCCAGAATTTCCTCAGCCCCGAAGAGGAAAAATACATTCCCGAAGATTATTTCTTCAACGAGCTTCCCGAGTATAATCCCATCAGTCGCTTGAGTGACAGCATGGCTGAATCCATGCGGATGATGGCTGATATACAACAGCTTCGCGAGGAGCTTCCGGGAATAGATTGCGGCTCATGCGGAGCGCCGAACTGCCGCGCCTTTGCCGAGGATATCGTGCGGAAGTGCGCCAATATCGACGACTGTCTGCTACACCGCATAAAGAAAGAGGAGGAGAAAAAATGACGGTTGACTCTCTCACAGAGCACGGCTTTGCTCCTCTGAACATTGCTGACGGCGAACGCGAGATAAACGGGGTATATATAGGCGACCTTTTGAGTTGGGTAATGGGCAGAGCGCAGGCAGACAACGCCTGGATCACCATTATGTCCAACATAAATACTTTAGCCGTAGCCTCTCTCGCTGACGTTTCCTGCATAATACTTGCCGAGGGCGTAACGCTCGAGGATGATATTCTTGAAGCCGCCAAGGCAAAGCAGATAAATGTTCTCACCTGCAGTAAACCTATTTACGAAACAGCCGTAATGCTTTCGGCTCTGCTGTCATGAGCCGCTATTATTACGACCTGCACACACATTCCTGCCTCTCTCCCTGCGCCGACGATGACAACACCCCCAACAATCTCGCGGGTATGGCGTCGCTCAACGGTATCGGTATCATGGCGCTGACCGATCACAACAGCTGTAAAAACTGTCCCGCATTTTTCGTTGCCGCAAGGCGATACGGAATAATTCCGATAGCGGGCATGGAGCTTACGACCTCGGAGGATATACATTTAGTATGTCTGTTTGAGGAGCTTGAGGCGGCACTCACCTTTGATAATATGCTCGACCCTTACAGAACGCCCTTTAAAAACCGCGTTGACATATTCGGAGAGCAGCTTATACTTGACGGTGAGGATAATGTTGTAGGCAAAGAAGAAAACTTTCTGCCCGTTGCAACAGCCATTGCGCTTGAGGACGCGGTAGAAATGGTAAGAGGTCACGGCGGCATCTGCTACCCTGCTCATATCGACCGAGAAGCCAACGGAATAATTTCCACCTTGGGTTGCTTGCCCAAAGAGCCGAGATTTTCCTGCGTTGAATTTCATGACGCTCAAAAACGCGCGGAATACACCCAACGCTTCGGTCTCGGTGATAAGCGCATCGTAGTCAGCTCCGACACCCACTATCTTACCGATCTGAGAGAAGAAAACGATTTTTTTGAGATTGATGACGAGCCCTATAGCTCGGCGCTTGTACGCAAAAGATTATTTGAGCTTTTGAGGTGACAGAATGAAAGAGCTTTCACTTAATATTCTTGACATTACCGAAAACTCACTTAAGGCAGGCGCCACACTTACCGAGATCTCGCTCATACAAGAGGGCAACACGCTGACGCTTTCCATAACGGATGACGGCAGCGGCATGCCCGAGGAGATCGTTCGCGGCGTTACCGATCCGTTCTATACCACCCGCACCACCCGAAAGGTTGGGCTTGGTCTTCCGCTTTTAAAGCTTGCGGCCGAGCAGACGGGCGGCGGTATAAGCATAGAATCAAGGCATATTGATACGCATCCCGATGACCACGGAACCTGTGTCACAGCCTTGTTTTATACCGATCATATAGATTTCACACCGTTAGGTGATATCGTTGCTACTCTCACAACGCTGATACAAGGTCATCCCGATTCAGATTTCCTTTTCTGTCATAAGACACATGACCGCACGGTCGAGCTCGATACAAGAGAGCTAAGGGAAATACTTGAAGATGTACCGCTTAACAGCTATGAGGTCATTAAATGGATCGAGGGCAATCTGCTTGAGCAGTACTCCGATCCCGATCAATAATGTATATTAAAGAAAGGAAGAAATATATGAAAACTTTGGCTGAACTTCAAGCAATCAAGGACAAGATGAAGAACAAGGTCGTTCTTCGCGAAGGCGGCGAATCGACCCGCGTAGTCGTAGGTATGGCTACCTGCGGCATCTCTGCAGGCGCACGTCCCGTTCTCAATGCTTTTGTTGAGGGCGTAAACGAGGCAGGTCTTGCAGACAAGGTAACCGTTTCACAGACAGGTTGCGTAGGTCTTTGCCAGCTCGAGCCCATCGTAGAGGTATACGAGGCAGACAAGGAAAAGGTCACCTATGTAAAGATGGACGCTGAAAAGGCAAAGAAGGTCATTGAAGAGCATCTCAAGGGCGGCAAGGTCGTTGCTGAATACACCGTAGCTACCCAGAACATTTAATGGAGGAATAAAATTATGATTCGTGCACATGTACTTATCTGCGGCGGTACGGGTTGTACCTCTTCGGGAAGTCTCGCTATTCAGGATGCATTTACCAAGAGCATCGAAGAAAACGGACTTGCCGAGGAGATCAAGATCGTTCAGACCGGTTGCTTCGGTCTTTGCGCTCTCGGCCCTGTTGTTATCGTTTATCCCGACGGCACATTCTACAGCCGTGTAACACCCGAGGATGTTTCGGAGATCGTTTCCGAGCATCTTCTTAAAGGACGTATTGTTGAGCGTTTGGTTTACAGCGATACCGGATCTGATTCCGAAGCAGTAGATATTGCAAACCTTTCCCTTAACGATACCGCTTTCTACAAGACCCAGAACCGCGTAGTTCTCCGTAACTGCGGTGTTATAAACCCCGAGGACATCGACGAGTATATCGCGATGGACGGTTATGCCGCTCTCGGTAAGGTTCTTACCGAGATGACTCCCGAGGATGTAATCAAGGTCGTTACCGATTCAGGTCTTCGCGGCAGAGGCGGCGGCGGATTCCCCACCGGCTTCAAGTGGTCTCTTTGCGCCCCCAACAAGGCAGATCAGAAGTATGTTGTATGTAATGCTGACGAGGGCGACCCCGGCGCATTCATGGACCGTTCTGTTCTCGAAGGCGACCCGCACTGCCTTGTTGAAGCTATGGCTATCGCAGGCTATGCTATCGGCGCTTCCAAGGGTTATATTTATGTTCGTGCAGAGTACCCGATCGCTGTTAAGCGTTTGCAGATCGCTATTGATCAGGCTCGCGAGTACGGTCTGCTCGGTAAGGATATCTTCGGCTCCGGCTTTGACTTTGACCTCTTCATCCGTTTGGGCGCAGGCGCGTTCGTTTGCGGTGAGGAGACCGCTCTTATGACCTCTATCGAGGGTAACCGCGGTGAGCCGCGTCCGCGTCCGCCTTATCCGGCAGTTAAGGGACTTTACAACCGTCCTACCGTTGAAAACAACGTTGAGACCTTTGCTAATATTCCTCAGATCATTCTTAACGGTGCTGAGTGGTTCAACTCCATGGGTACAGAGAGATCCAAGGGTACCAAGGTATTCGCTCTCGGTGGTAAGATCCAGCACACAGGTCTCGTTGAGATCCCTATGGGTGTAACTCTTGATACCATCATTAACGAAATCGGTGGCGGTATCCCCGGTGGCAAGAAGTTTAAGGCAGCACAGACCGGTGGACCCTCCGGCGGTTGTATTCCTGCAAGCCTTATCCAGACTCCTGTTGACTAT
>JAFPCJ010000159.1 GCA_017423885.1 Clostridia bacterium
CCGATTATCAGGAAATGTACGGCGACCTTTACAACCTGGAAGCAACTCCTGCAGAATCCACAGCGTTCCGTCTTGCAAAGCATGACCGCAAGCGTTATCCCGATATCATCTGCGCTTCTGACGCCGAGACTCCGTATTACACCAACTCCTCACATCTGCCTGTTGGCTTTACCGAGGATATCTTTACAGCGTTAGACGTTCAGGATGAACTGCAGACCCTTTATACCTCGGGTACTGTTTTCCATGCATTCCTTGGCGAAAAGCTGCCTGATTGGAAGGCTACCGCAAATATCGTTCGTACTATTGCAGAGAACTACCGTCTGCCTTACTACAGCATTTCTCCGACCTATTCTGTATGCCGCGACCACGGATATCTCGTAGGTGAGCAGTTTACCTGCCCCAAGTGCGGCAGGGAAGCCGAGGTTTACAGCCGTATTACAGGCTACTACCGTCCCGTTAAGAATTGGAATGACGGTAAGTCACAGGAGTACAAGGAGAGAAAGACCTATAATATCTCTACCTCTGTTTTGACTCACAGCGGTCCGAAAACTGCTGACGAGACTTGCGACTGCGAGCAGAATACTGCCGCTTTGGCTGACGGAATTTACCTCTTTGCATCGGCTACCTGCCCCAACTGTAAGATAGCAGAGTCTTTGCTTTCCAAGGCACAGATCGCTTATACCAAGATACTTGCAGAGGAGAATATTGCTCTGTCCGAGGGACTTGGTATCAGACAGGCTCCTACTCTCGTTAAGGTAAGTGACGGCGAGGCAGAGAAGTTCGTATCCGTTCCTAACATCAAGAAATTCATTCAGTCTGTTCAGTAATATTGCATAGGGGCGCCTCATTTTAAATCGGTGAGACAGCCCCTTTATGCGTTTTGAGGTGTCAAAAATGTATGATATAGTAATTATAGGTGCAGGACCTGCAGGACTTACTGCCGCAATTTATGCCCGCAGAGCCAATAAAAGTGTAATGCTCTTGGATAAGGCGGCTTTCGGCGGTCAGATAACCTTTTCTCCAAAGGTCGAAAATTATCCGGGGTATGAGAGCATAAGCGGAAGCGAGCTTGCTGATAAGCTTGTAGAGCAGGTGCTTTCTCAGGGTGCTGAGGTAGAGGTTGAGTGCGTTACCAATGTCATTGATAATGGTGACAGCAAAACAGTCATTACCGAGGACGGTAATAGTTATGAAGCCAAGGCAGTAATTATCGCAAGCGGAGCACAGCATCGCCATTTGGGACTGCCCAACGAGGAGCGCTTTATAGGCGAGGGAATTTCCTTTTGCGCTGTATGTGACGGCGCCTTTTACAAGAATAAGACGGTAGCGCTTATCGGCGGCGGAAATTCGGCGCTTCAAGAGGCAATTTTGCTTTCCGAGACCTGCAAAAAGGTCATAGTAGTACAAAACCTTGATTTTCTTACAGGCGAAAAGCGTTTGCAGGAAATACTGCTCAAGCGTAATAACGTTGAGGTAATTACGGGTGCTACGGTTGCTTCTATCAACGATACTCCCGAGTTTTCGGGAATAGTTATTGAACATACGGCTTCAGGTGAGAAAGACGCCCTTGAACTTGACGGAATGTTTGTAGCCATCGGTCTCGTACCCGAAAACGAGGCTTTCGCTGAGCTTGCTGAGCTTGATGCGGCAGGTTATATAGCTTCGGGTGAGGATTGCCTTACCAAGACCGCAGGCGTTTTCGTTGCAGGCGACTGCCGTAAAAAGTTAGTGCGTCAGGTAACTACCGCTTCTGCTGACGGTGCAGTTGCCGCTATTGCCGCCTGCCGATATATAGATGGGTTTTAATTATATTGAATGACTAAAAGGAGACATTTCACGTGATGAATGTCTCCTTTTTTAGGTCCTATTTCAAATATTGGGGTAAATTTTTGTAAATTAAATTACTGTCATTGCCGTAGGGACAAGCCTCCGGATTGTCCTTTTAAGTTACAATGACACCCCAACATTTGTTATACAACCTTTTTTATTGCATTCATGGAAAAAATATGTATAATAAAGATAAGCTTTAAGTAAAGGGAGAAAGCAATATGAATCAACATGATTTTTTCTCAAATGCCCAATGGGTCTCAGCGACAAAGCGTGGGATAGATACCTTCGCGGTGCTTCGGGGTCATTTTTTTGTAAAAGATATAAAGCGTGTTACCCTGAACGCCTTGGGTCTTGGCTTTTTCAAATGC
>JAFPCJ010000014.1 GCA_017423885.1 Clostridia bacterium
AGTTGTCGTTTTTAAAAAATGACTGAGGGAGCGTTGAGAGCAGTAGGATTTAGTATTTTTGTCGGTCTGTGTCGCAAAGTTGGTGGGGAAAGTCAGGGATAGGAACTGTATAATTAAAGCACAAAAGATTTGCCATTTGGAAACGCAGTATGCTCGAAGGGCAAATTCAAGAGTTTCCCTTTGGCAAATTCAAGAGTTTCCCTACGGCAACTTCTAGAGTGTTCCGAGGGAAACGCAAATAATATAGATAAGAATAATATAGAGAATAATAATATTGATAATAATGAATGTACGTATGTATGTATGAGCGCGCACGGAAAAATTTTTAAAAAACCTTAAAGGGCTTTTGAAAAGGGTGAATTCATTTTTTATTATTAACAAAGGTTTTTCTTATTTTTATAAAAAACTCTTTATTTTTTCAGCAGTTGACTGTATAATAGATATATTATATCGTCGGTAAAGGTGATGGAAATGCGAATAGTTATAAAGATCGGCACCAGCACGCTCACCCATGCAACGGGGCATCTCAATCTGCGAAGGGTCGAAGAGATCTGCAAGGTATTAAGTGACATAAAAAACGCAGGGAATGAAGTCATACTTGTTTCCTCGGGTGCTATCGGAATGGGTGTAGGTAAATTAGGGCTTAATGAGCGTCCCTCGGATATCTCTACCAAGCAGGCTGCCGCCGCTGTAGGTCAGTGCGAGCTGATGTATACATACGATAAGCTTTTCAGCGAGTACAATCACACCGTAGCACAGCTTCTCATAACAGGAGCCGATATTGAAAATGACACGCGCCATGAGAATTTCAGCAACACGCTCAACCGTCTGCTTGAATTAGGGGCGCTCCCGATAATTAATGAAAACGATACGGTTTCTACCGATGAGATTGTTATAGGAGACAACGATACTCTCGGTGCGGTGGTAGCGGCAAGCGTTAAAGCAGAGCTTCTTATCATGCTTTCGGACATTGACGGTCTTTACACAGCCGACCCCCACAAGAATCCCGAAGCACAGCTAATACATGAGGTTACCGAGCTTGATGAATCCATCTACTCTATGGGTGGCGGAAAGGGAACACAGCTTGGAACAGGCGGCATGGCAACCAAGCTCAAAGCCGCCCGAATTTGCATGGACTGCGGTTGCGACATGATAATAATAAACGGCAACAAGCCTACAAACATATACGATGCTCTTGAGGGAAAGACTGTCGGAACAAAGTTTACGGAGAAGAAACAATGACCGAAATGCTCAAAGCCGCTCTTGCGGCAAAATCCTCGGTAGGACTGCTTACCGAGCAAGAAAAAAATACCGCTCTGCTTGCAATGGCTGATGCGCTTGAAGCAGATTGCGACTTGATACTTGATGCAAATGCTCTTGATGTTGAAGCCGCGCGCGGAAGTGTTAGTGAAGTGATGATAGACCGTCTTATGCTGACCAAGGCACGTATTTCTGCTATGGCGGACGGTATTCGCGAGGTAGCCGCTCTGCCCGATCCCGTAGGCAGACTGCTCTCGGAGCACACACGCGCAGACGGACTGAAGATCACCAAAAAAAGCGTTCCTATCGGCGTTATCGCCATAATTTATGAAAGCCGACCGAATGTCACAAGTGATGCCGCGGCGCTGGCGCTCAAAAGCGGAAACGTTTGCGTGCTTCGCGGCGGCAAAGAGGCTTTCCGCTCGGCAAATGCGATAGTTGATGCCTTGAAAAAGGGTCTCAAAGCCGCAGGCGTTAACCAAAACGCAATAAATCTCGTTCAGGATACATCCCGAGACAGCGCACGCGCACTCATGACCGCCAACCAATATATCGATTTGCTTATTCCGCGCGGCGGAGCAGGGCTTATAAATGCTTGCGTTCAGAATGCGACGGTCCCCTGCATTGCCACAGGCACGGGAATTTGCCATATTTACGTTGAAAAAACCGCCGATATCCAAGTCGCGCTGAAAATAATCGAAAACGCAAAATGCTCGCGCCCGAGCGTATGCAACGCCGAAGAGGTATTGCTTATTGACGAGGCTATTGCCGAAAGCTTCTTGCCATTGCTTAAAGGTGTTTTGGTAGATCAGCGCCGTGATAAGGAACTGATTCCTGTTGAGCTTCGTCTCGATACAAAAGCACAGACGATAATTGACGGTGTAGCCGCATCCGAAACAGATTTTGACACTGAGTTTCTTGACTACATACTTGCAGTAAAATGTGTTAAGGATGTAAAAGAAGCCGCCGAGCATATTTCGGCGCACTCTACAGGGCACAGCGAAGCTATCATCACCACTGATGATTCTGCCGCAGACTACTTTGTTAAAACTGTGGACAGCGCCGCTGTTTACGTCAACTCCTCTACTCGCTTTACCGACGGCGGAGAGTTTGGTCTCGGTTGCGAAATGGGAATTTCTACCCAAAAGCTTCATGCCCGCGGTCCTATGGGGCTCGAGGAGCTTACGACCTACAAATATATAATTTACGGAAACGGACATATACGATAAGGAGAATTACCATGAAATACGGTTTTATCGGTTGCGGAAATATGGGGTCGGCACTTGCCCGCTCCCTCTCACGCGCCACAAAGGACATTATGCTTTCCGATTCGCTCAAGGAAAAAGCGCAATTACTCGGCGAGGAGTTGGGCTGCAGATATGCGGATAACACCGCCGTTGCAAGCGAGTGTGAGCGTATATTTTTAGGTGTCAAGCCGCAGATGATGGCAGGTATGCTTGACAGCATACGAGTTGGTCTTACCATCAAAAAGCCGCTTCTTATAACCATGGCGGCAGGACTTGAGATATCAACCATCGAAAAGGCAGTAGGCGGCGAGCTTCCTATAATCCGAATCATGCCCAATACCCCTGCTTCGGTAGGAAAAGGCATGATCCTTTACTG
>JAFPCJ010000160.1 GCA_017423885.1 Clostridia bacterium
GACAGTAAGCGTTCCTGCAAAAACAAATGCATCTTCTGTTTTATCGATCAGCTTCCGAATGGACTTCGCGAAAGTCTTTATTTTAAGGATGACGACTCGCGGCTTTCCTTCCTTTTCGGAAATTATATTACGCTCACCAATATCACAGAGCATGAGATAGAGCGCATTATCAAAATGCATATAAGCCCGATAAATATTTCGGTGCATACTACCGATCCCGAGCTTCGAGTAAAGATGATGACCAACAAAAACGCAGGAAAAGCGCTTGAGATCATCCATCGCTTCAATGATGCCGGCATCAAGATGAACTGTCAGCTTGTTCTGTGTCCCGAGATAAATGACGGCGCACAGCTTGAGCGTTCTCTGCGCGATCTTACACAGCTTGAAACGGTGGAATGTATTGCCGCCGTTCCCGTCGGTCTTACCAAGCACCGCGACGGTCTTCCGAAGCTTGTACCCTTTAACAAGCAGACCGCCGGTGATGTTATTGATATTATCGACCGTTTCGGAGACCAATGTATAGCGCGTTACGGTGACCGCAGAGTATATGCGGCAGATGAATTCTATCTTTTAAGCGAACGCGAAATACCTGATGCCGAGTATTACGGTGACTTTTTACAGCTTGAAAACGGCGTTGGTCTTTGGGCACTCTTAAAGCAGGAGACCCGCGAAGCGCTCCAGAATGCGGTTGTATCTTCAAAGCCGCGCAAAATAAGCATTGCAACGGGTGTTGATGCTTCACCGCTTATTCGCTCTGTTGCAGAGCAATGCATGAAGCTGTGCCCACAGCTTGAATGTGATGTATACGCTATAAAAAACAACTTTTTCGGTGAACGCATAACTGTAGCAGGTCTCGTTACCGCCACCGATATCATAGATCAGCTCGGAAAGTGTGAGCTTGGCGAATGCTTGCTGATACCCTCGGTAATGCTGCGCCAAGAGGGAGATATGTTTCTTGACAGCATAACGCTTACAGAGCTTTCTCAAAGGCTCGGCGTTCCTGTCATACCCGTTGAAAACGACGGATACGAGCTTATAGAAAAAATTTTAGGAGCAGAGGTGTAGAATATGGCAAAACCTATAATCGCCGTTGTAGGACGGCCGAATGTCGGCAAATCCACGCTTTTTAACAAGCTTATAGGTCAGCGTCTTTCCATCGTTGACGATACTCCGGGTGTCACCCGTGACCGTATCTACGGCGATGCCGAATGGCTCAACCGCAAGGTGATGCTTGTTGATACAGGCGGTATAGAGCCTAAAGCCGATGACGTTATCCTCGCAGGAATGCGCGCTCAGGCACAGCTTGCAATAGATACCGCAAACGTAATTATCTTTGTGACCGACCTTAAAAGCGGTGTTACCGCAACCGACATGGAAATTGCTTCCATGCTGCAGCGAAGCGGTAAGCCGATAGTGCTTTGCGTTAATAAATGTGACCGCGTGGGAGATCCGCCCGCCGAGATATATGAGTTCTACAATCTCGGACTCGGTGACCCCATAGCCGTTTCCTCGGTGCACGGTCACGGTACGGGTGATCTTCTCGATGCTGCTTTCCAATTCCTGCCCGATTCGCTTTTTGATGAAGATGATGAGGACATCATAAATGTTGCAGTTATCGGTAAGCCTAATGCAGGCAAATCCTCACTTGTCAACAAGATCGCAGGCGAGGAGCGCTCGATAGTATCCGATATTGCAGGTACTACACGCGATGCTATAGACACTTTGGTCACCACCGATGACGGTCGCTTTAATTTTATTGACACTGCAGGACTTCGCAGACAGTCACGCGTTGATGACCGCATAGAGAAATACAGTATACTGCGTGCAAAGATGGCTATTGAGCGTGCAGATGTCTGCGTTATCATGCTGGACGGTCGCGAGGGCTTTACCGAGCAGGATTCCAAGGTTGCAGGTCTTGCTCTTGAGCAGGGAAAGGCTTGCATTATCGCCGTAAATAAGTGGGATATTGTAGAAAAAGACGGTCATACAATGGATAGCTACCGCAAAAAGCTCATGAATGACTTTTCCTTTATGCCCTACGCTCCCATCATTTTCATTTCCGCCAAGACAGGTCAGCGTATAGACCGCCTTTTCGAGCTTATTAAATATGTATATACCCAAAACACCATGCGTATATCCACAGGTAAGCTCAATGATATTCTTGCTGATGCTACAGCAAGAGTTCAGCCGCCCTCTGACAAGGGCAAGCGTCTTAAGATATTCTATATGACGCAAGCCTCCACCCGTCCGCCAACCTTTGTTTGCTTCTGCAACCGTGCAGACCTTTTCCATTTCTCTTATCAGCGTTATCTTGAAAATCAGATACGCTCTACCTTTGGGCTCGAGGGAACTCCTGTCCGCTTCATAATCAGAGAAAGGGGCGACAAATAATGCTTATGACCGCTGTAATAACCGCGATTGGTGCTTATCTTTTAGGAAGTATAAATTTTGCTGTTATCTTTACAAAGCTTTTCATCAAGCAGGATGTTCGTGAGCTTGGAAGCGGAAACGCAGGAACTACTAACGCTATGCGCGTTGCAGGACCGCTCCCCGGTATACTGACCTTTGTTTGCGATGCGCTCAAGGGCTTTGTTGCCTGCGGCATGGGATATCTTATATTCAAATATATGATCTCGCTCGGTTTTGATTGGGCACAGCCGATATACGGCGCATATATTTGCGGCGTTGCCTGCATGGCAGGACACATGTTCCCCATTTTCTTTCAATTCAAGGGCGGTAAGGGCGTTGCTGTGAGCGTGGGTATATTCCTTGTCTGCTCTTGGCCCGCAATCCTTATAGGTCTTGCTGTATTTGCCGCCGTTTTGCTCATAACACGCTACGTTTCTTTAAGCTCGCTTATCGCTACAGTCACGGTAGTTATACTTTCCGTAGTGTTCCGCGATACCACCGCTTCTCTCTGGCCGCAATTACTTTTAACTCTCATCATGGCAACGGCTGTTTTCTGGAAGCACACTTCAAATATCAAAAGATTGCTCGGCGGCACAGAGTCAAAAATCTCTTTCGGAGGTAAGCGCAAATGAGCAAGGTTTCGGTAATAGGACCCGGCGGCTGGGGTATAGCGCTTGCTATAAGCGCATTTAACCGCGGTCATGAGGTTTGCATGTGGTCTCCCTTTGAGGAAGAAGTGAAGATGCTCAATGAAAAGCGTTGTAACGAGCGCTTACTAAAGGGCATAACCATCCCTGAACAAATCGTTATTTCAAACGATATATCGGTAGTTTGCGGCTCACAGCTTACTATAATCGCCACCCCCTCAACAGCGGTAAGAAAAGCCGCTCAGGCTCTTGCTACTCAAAGTGATTTCGGCATAGTTGTAAATGTATCAAAGGGACTTGAGAAGGACTCGCTTCTGCGTATTTCCCAAGTGCTTTCAAGCGAGCTTCCGAATTCACCTATTGCCGTGCTTTCGGGACCGTCTCATGCAGAGGAGGTCTCACGCGGCATTCCCACCTCGCTTGTTTCGGCTTCAAAAAGTCAGGCAATAAGCGAGATAGTTCAGGATATGCTTTCAAGTGAAGCCTTGCGTATCTACACCTCAGATGACCTTATCGGAGTAGAGCTTGGCGGAGCGCTTAAAAACGTTATCGCTATTTGTGCAGGCTTTTGCGATGGAATGGGACTCGGTGACAACACCAAGGCGGCACTTATCACGCGCGGACTTGCTGAAATGTCTCGTTTAGGCGTCTGTATGGGCGCCCGAGAGCATACCTTTGCAGGACTTGCAGGTCTTGGAGACCTTATAGTTACCTGCACCTCGCTTCACAGCCGTAATAACCGCTTCGGAAATAAGGTCGGCTCGGGAGTGCCTGTGGCTCAGGCGCTTGAGGAGGTCGGCACGGTAGAGGGCTATTATGCCGCGCTTATGGCATATCAGCTCGCGCGTAAATACCATATTGAAATGCCGATAATTGAGGAATGCTACGGTATCCTTTACGAAAATAAATCGGTAAATGATGTAGTTAAAAATCTTATGCTCCGCCCACAAAGAAAAGAGCATTAAAATAACGGACTTGAAGTTGTGATTCAACTTCAAGTCCGTTGCTTTTTTATATTTTCTTAATTTCCGCTTTTGTTTTCTTGTCTTTTTTCGGTAATCTGCGGTAGGTCTCGGTGGTCTTATAGATTATCTTGGCAAGCCAATCGTTTATACAGCTATAATCTATGCGCCAATTCCAATTATCGCTCGCTACCGACGGTATATTCATGCGCGCAGAGTTATCTAAACCTAAAAAGTCCTGCATCTGTAATATTACAGTCTCGCCTGCGGTAGCCATTACAGCTTTTATCATGCCCCAATTAAAGCTGTCATTTTCACCTATACGCAAATACTCGCGCGCATACTCTACCTGCCCCTCATCGCCATCCTTGGCAAAACCCAAGGCGGTATCGTTATCGTGAGTACCCGAATAAACAACACAATTTTTCTCTATGTTATGCGGCAGATAACTGCTTTCGTCCTCGGGGTCAAAGGCAAACTGCAGTACCTTCATGCCGGGATATCCCGTAGCCTTTAAAAGGGCATGGACATCATCATCAAGCGTGCCGAGATCCTCTGCAATAATAGGCATATCACCGAGGCGCTCCTTGAGTGCATCAAAAAACTCAATTCCCGGTCCCTTTACCCATTTTCCGCCTGCCGCTGTCTTATCACCGTAGGGTATGCTGTAGTAGGCAGAAAATGCGCGGAAGTGATCTATTCGCACCCTGTCAAACAGCGCAAGCGACTGACGCACTCTGCCCGTCCACCAACGGTAACCGTCCTTCTTCATAAGCTCCCAATTATAAAGCGGATTGCCCCAGAGCTGACCGTCCTCGGAAAAAGCATCAGGCGGACAGCCTGCCACAGCCTTTGGAGTAAGATCCTTTTCGAGCTGAAAAAGCTCAGGGTTTGCCCAGACATCAGCACTGTCATAGGCGGTATATATAGGTATATCACCTATAATTCCTATTCCTTTATTGTTGGCATAGGTCTTGAGCGCTTTCCATTGGCGGTCAAAGAAAAACTGAAGCATCTTATAGAATTCCACTTCATCTTGAAGCTCTTTTCTCTTTGCATCTATTGCTGATTTCACACGGAATTTCAAGCCATCGGGCCAATGGTCGAAGCTGCAGCCCGAAAGTGAATCCTTTATTGCCATATAAAGAGCATAATCCTCAAGCCACCACGCATGATATCTGCAAAAAACCTCATATTCGCGCGGAACATTAAGCCTGAAGCGCTCGTAAGCCTTATGCAATATCTTAAAACGGCTGACATACATAAGCGCATAATCTACCTTTGAGGTGCCCTCGCCCCAATCGGTTGCTTCTATCTCCTCGCGCAAAAGCAATTTTTTCTCGCAAAGCATATCAAGGTCTATAAAATACGGATTTCCCGCACAGACCGAAAAGGACTGATACGGCGAATCTCCAAAGCCCGTAGGTCCTACAGGCAGTATTTGCCACCATCTTTGACCCGATTTTTCAAGGAAATCCACAAATCTGTAGGCTTCACGACCCAACGTACCGATACCGTATTTTGAAGGGAGTGAAAATATCGGCATAAGAATACCGCTTGAACGCATGAATAAATTGCTCCTTTTTTGTTAAAATACAAAAAAACGGTCGTTCAAAGAACGACCGTCTGTGTTGGCATCTACCTATCTTCCCAGGCAGCTTCCCGCCAAGTATTTTCGGCGCAAGTGAGCTTAACTTCCGTGTTCGGAATGGGAACGGGTGGACCCTCACCGCAATCAATACCAACTTGCTCTCTCAAGCAACAAATGGATTATAGCACATTAATTTCTATTTGTCAACACTTTTTTTAAAAAATTTTTTATTTTTTTAAAATCGCCGTTGACACCCTCATTATTTAATTGTATAATTCTATAAGAAAAGTGTTTAGGAGCGATAAAATTGATAGATAAGAGTATACGCAAATTAGTTTGCTACGGTCTTGAAAAAGGCTTTTTCACAAAGCGTGACGAGATATATGTTACCAACCGCATAATGGAGCTTTTAGAGCTTGACGGCATTGACTGCTCTGATTGCTTTACCGATGTTGACCTTACCGAGGCACTCGAAGAAATTCTTGACTTTGCGGCACAAAAAGGTCTTTTTGAGGACGGTATTACCGCCCGCGATCTTTTTGACACCAAGCTCATGGGCGCCATGCTGCCGCGTCCGAGTGAGGTCACTCATGAATTTTACGAGCGTTATGAGCGTTCTGCCAAAGAGGCTACAGATTGGTACTACAATTTCAGTTGTGACACTAACTACATCCGCCGCGATCGCATTGCAAAGGATGTAAAATGGCTTACTCCCACAGAATACGGCGAGCTTGATATAACCATAAATCTTTCCAAGCCCGAAAAGGATCCCAAGGCTATTGCCGCCGCTAAAAATGCCGCACAGACAGGCTATCCGAAATGTATGCTTTGCCGCGAATGCGAGGGGTATGCAGGCAGAATGAATTTCCCTGCCCGACAGAATCACCGCATCATTCCTATAAAGATCAACAACAGGGATTGGTGCTTACAGTATTCCCCTTACGTTTATTATAATGAGCATTGTATCGTTTTTAACGCCGAGCATACCCCTATGGCTATAAACCGCGATACCTTTTTAAAGCTACTTGATTTTGTAAAGCAGTTTCCTCATTATTTTGTGGGTTCAAATGCCGATCTTCCGATCGTGGGCGGCTCTATCCTTTCGCATGACCATTTTCAGGGCGGTCATTATACCTTTGCAATGGCAAAGGCTCCTATTGAGCATACCCTTACTTTTAGCGGCTTTGAGGATGTCGAGGCAGGTATACTTAAGTGGCCCATGTCTGTTATCCGTTTGCGTCACGAAAATACCGAGCGCCTCATAGAGCTTGCAGAAAAAATTCTTATCGCTTGGCGCGGTTATACCGATGCGGATGCATTTATTTTTGCTGAAACTGACGGTGTTCCTCACAACACCATCACTCCCATTGCGCGCAAAAGCGGAGAAAAATTCGAGCTTGACCTTGTACTGCGTAATAACATCACCACCGAAGAGCATCCGCTCGGAGTATATCATCCCCATTCAGAGCTTCATCACATTAAGAAAGAAAACATCGGTCTTATTGAGGTAATGGGACTTGCGGTATTGCCTGCAAGACTCAAGGCCGAAATGGCAGAGCTTGAAGCCGCTATTCTTGACGGTCGCGATATCCGCGCCGACGAAAGCTTGTGCATACATGCCGATTGGGCGGATGAAATAAAGGCAAAATACAGCGATATAAATGCTCAAAACATATCCGATATCATAAAAACCGAGATAGGAATAGTTTTCTCAAAGGTGCTTGAGCATGCAGGTGTTTACAAGCGCACTGCCGACGGTCTTGCGGCATTTAAGAAATTTGCGGAGAGTGTAAAATGATCTTCTTTACGGTTTTTAAGCAGGTTTTCATTCTGCTCTTGCTCATAGCGCTCGGTTTTTTACTTACAAAGCGCAAAATATTCACCGATGCGGGTGTTAAAAGCATGACCGAGCTCGTTCTGCTTTTCGTTACCCCCTGCGTTATAATAAAATCCTTTATCCGCGAATATGATCCTGCCACCCTTAAGTATATTCTTATCAGCTTTGCCGCGGCAGTAGGAATTCATCTGCTGTTTATTATCACGGCGCATCTTTTGTTCCGCTCAAAGGATCAGCGTAAAAACTGCGTTCTTCGCTTCGGAGTTGTTTTCACCAACTGCGGATATATGTCTCTTCCTCTTCAGGAGGCGGTGCTCGGGGCTGACGGTGTGCTTTACGGTGCATCCTTTATTGCGATATTCAATCTTATCGTATGGAGCTACGGCATTACGCTTATGAGCGGCGACAAAAAGTATATTTCTC
>JAFPCJ010000161.1 GCA_017423885.1 Clostridia bacterium
AGTGAATCCGTTAATTTGTGCATTTTAACCTTAGTGAGACAGCTCATTTTTTATAATGATCACAGCTTATCGAGATACTGAAAAGCATTTTATATTATTTCTCGCTCGATCATAAGCAAGCGATTATATTTCGCCACTCTATCGGTGCGGCAGGGTGCGCCTGTTTTTATCTGACCTGCATTGGTCGCAACTGCAAGGTCTGCGATAGTGGTGTCCTCGGTCTCACCTGAACGGTGGGAGATTACGGCAGTATATCCATGCTGTTTTGCAAGCGAGATAACGTCAAGAGTTTCGGTAAGTGTTCCTATCTGATTGGGTTTTATAAGGATAGAATTACCTACGTTAAGCTCGATACCCTTGGTAAGACGCGCTGTGTTTGTAACAAACAGATCGTCTCCTACAAGCTGCAATTTATCACCGAGACGCTCGGTCAAACGCTTCCATCCGTCCCAATCCTCTTCGGCAAGTCCGTCTTCGAGCGAAATGATCGGATACTTCTTGATAAGCTGCTCGTAGTATTCAATAAGATCGTCGGCTGTAAGGGTGACGTCTCGCTTTGGACGGTGGTATTTTCCGTTTTCAAACCATTCGCTTGAGGCAACGTCAAGCGCTAATTTTATCTGATCGGTTGAAAATCCTGCCTCGCTTATGGCTTTTACTATAAGGTCGAGGGCTTCCTCGTCGCTTCCGAGACTGGGCGCAAATCCGCCTTCATCTCCAACACCGCATGCAAGTCCGTTCTCTTTAAGCAGGCGTCCCAAGGCTTTGTATACGCGCACGCACATTTCAAGCCCTTCTTCAAAGCTTTCGGCTGTTACGGGGATGATCATAAATTCCTGAATATCAATATTATTTGCTGCATGTGCGCCGCCGTTTAATATATTCATCATGGGGCGCGGTAATAAGGCGGCGTTTGCACCGCCCAAATATCGGTAGAGCGGAAGCTTAAGGGCATTTGCCGCGGCATGCGCAACTGCAAGGGAAACAGCAAGAATCGCATTTGCTCCGAGACGGCTTTTATTGGGCGTGGAATCGAGCGAGATAAGAGCATTGTCTATTGTACGCTGACAGTCGGCTGACATTCCGCAAAGTGAAGAATTTATCTCGGTGTTAATACCCTCAACCGCCTTTTTTACACTTGCACCGCCGTAGTAGGCATTGTCACCGTCGCGCAACTCATGTGCTTCATAAATGCCTGTGGATGCACCCGAGGGAGACAGCGAAAAGCCGTAAGCACCGCATTCAAGCGTTACTTTTGCGCCCACGGTGGGATTTCCGCGTGAATCTAAAAGCTCAAAGCCCTGAATTTTTGAAATTTTCATTTTAACCCCTACCTTTTAAAAATTTTTATTATTTTTTCCTTTAAAATCTCTTTTATGTATGTTATAATACATTATGTCTATAGTTTCAAGTGTCGGAGTTGATTTTTTTTGCCCGAATTTAATTTAAACGAAAATAAAAACGAAAATATTATATGCGGTCGCAACCCTGTTATGGAAGCCTTGCGCTCGGGACGAGAGATAGACCGTCTGCTTGTGGCTCACGGTGTCAGCGGCGGCTCGGTAACGGCGATAATCGCGAAATGCTCTTCGCGCGGCATTCTTATTAAAGAGGTCAGCCCTCAAAAGCTTGACTATTATTGTAATGGCGCTAATCATCAGGGCGTTGCCGTGTTTTTTGCTTCGCAGGAATATTGCGAGGTCTCGGATATTCTTGATACTGCCGCTTCGCGCAACGAAAAGCCTTTTATAATAATTTGCGATGAGATAGAGGATCCGCATAACCTCGGTGCAATAATCAGAACGGCTGAAGCCTGCGGAGTTCACGGTATTATTATACCCAAGCGCCGTTCAGCGTCACTTAATGCTACAGTTGCAAAGTCTGCAAGCGGTGCACTTGAATATATGAAGGTCGCAAGAGTTACTAACATTGCCAACACCATAGAAGAACTCAAGGAAGCAGGTGTATGGGTGTTTGGTGCCGATATGGACGGCGGTGACTATACCAAGACCGATTTTGATATTCCGTGTGCGCTTGTTATCGGTAACGAAGGCAAGGGAATAGGACCGCTTGTCGCTAAAAAGTGTGACGGTATTGTAAGCCTGCCCATGTTTGGAAAGATAAATTCGCTTAATGCTTCGGTTGCGGCGGCGGTGCTTATGTACGAGGTCGTCCGTTCACGCAGAAAATAATGCGTATTTTTGAATTTTGAAGAAAGGGAAAGCAGATGGGGATATTTTCCAAAAAAAATAAAAGTGAAGAGTTTTTCAGGATGCTGGAGGAAAAGTCTGCCGCCCCTGCACCCTTTGAGATAGCCGAGCCTTCTAAAGAGAAAAGAAGGCCCGAGCATGTATTGACGGAAGAAGAAATTCTTTCCGAGGCAGACGCATTTGAGGGCGGAGCTTCTTTGCCTGAAAAAGATCCTTTGGCGGCAATGCGCGAGCGAATGCTGAAAAATGTTGCCAAAAACAGCCAAGCGGAAGAAAAATCCGAGCCGCAAGTTAAAGAAAGTAATGCTTCATTGCAAAGCGCTCATGTATCAACCGATGAGCCAAGACGCGTAGAGCCGCCTCAAAAGCCTGCAAAATCAAAAGATTCGCTTTTGAGCCGCTGTATGCCGTATATTATCGATGAGGACGGCAACGATACTTCAATTGACCGCGAGCCGCTTTACAAACTTGAAAGTGTAGCTGATATCCTGCGAACAGACAGTGAGCAAAAAATTGAGGAATTAAGCGCGAAATACGGCATAGAAATAACCGAAATAAAAACACAGAAGCCGAAAAACGAAGAAATTCCCCCTAAAAAAACGCCTGAAAAAACGGAAACTGTCGAAAAAAAGAAAATAAAGCCTACTCGTTCAAGCGAACGCGAAAAGGAGATATTCGAGGAGATACTTGCCGAGCTTAAGTCTACCGATATAGAGGAAAACGAGCCAAAAGAGCTTCCTCATATTTCCGATATAGATAATGCAGTAATACCGAGAAGTGGTGAAAAAACTGATTTTGGATCAACTGCTACCATTCGCTTTACCCCTGTTAAAAACGAGGGAGAATCCGGCAGAATAAGTATCAGCACTGTAACAAGGCAGATAGACCTGACCGACGAATTCAGCGTAGAAGCGGTTCGTAGTCCGCAGGAATATGAAAGCGGACAGCTTGAGCAAACAGAATTTGAAGAGTTTGAGGTAAAAGAAGAATACAATTCTGCGGCAGACGAAAAAAAACTGCTTTATATGCTTTCACACAAAAAGCGTACCGCGTTTATTCAAACAGTGCTTTCAGCCTTTTTGCTGCTTATAAATCTTTGCTTTGTATTACCAAGCCTGCATGACTTTATATTAACTAACGTTCGCAACGGAATGATAGCCTGCGTGTGTTTGTTTGTGCTATCCGTTGCAGTAAACTGTGATATATTTGTAAGCCTTAAAAAGCTTTTCAGCAAACGCTCTACCCCCGATTGTATGGCGGCATTTGCTTCGGCGGCTTTGGTGCTGCTTGGGGTATTTGCAATCAAGAATTCGCAAAATGAGCTTGAAATATTGCTTTTGGGAACTGCAACTTTGTTTTTCAGAGCGCTATCAAAATTTTATCAAGCCTCTGCGAGACTTGGCAATTTCAAGCAGATATCAGTTAAAAGACCTAAAAAGGCGGTCAGTCTGCTTACCGATGAAGCAACAACGGTGCCTATGGCGCGAAATGCTATTGACGGTCCCGCGCTGATAGCCGTAGGGCGCGATAGTACCATGATAAAGGATTTCATGAAGTATTCCGAATATTCTTCGGTGCTCGGCGGAAAAATGCGAATGGTTTCGGTCATGTCTTTACTTATAAGTATAAGTCTCGGAGCAGTCGCCGCGGCATATTTTTCTGAAGCGATACAGGGCTTTTATACTGCGGCTACGGTACTTTTGATTGCGGCAAATCCGATACTGTTCTTTTTGGATGCCTTACCCGAATATAAGGCGGCAATAAGACTTAATAAGAAAGGCTGCATGATAGCGGGAATGGCGGCGGCAAGGCATATAGAGAATGCTAATGCCGTTGTTATGAAGTCGCATGAGCTTTTTCCCGACGGTACGGTGCTTATGCATAATATGCAGGTGCTTTCGGACAACAATATTGATGAGATATTGCTCCGCGCCGCATCGCTCACCGAGGCGGTGGACAGTCCGTTGGCTGCGATATTTAAGAAAATAGCAGGAACCAACAAAGCGTATACCGTGCCCGATTCAGATACTGTAAAATATGAGGATAAAATGGGACTTTCGGGCTGGGTAGACGATGAGCTTATGTTTATCGGCAACCGAACACTCATGCAAGCGCATAATATTGCGGTTCCCGATGTTGAGGTGGACCGAAAGATTTTGCGTAAGGGATATTTCCCTGTGTATATCGCAACGGGCGGTAAGGCTTGCGCCATGCTTATGGTGCAGTATAACGTCAAAGAGGATATTGCCCATGAGCTTCATAAATTGACCTCTCTCGGCGTTACGGTATTGGTGGATAGCTGTGACCCCAACCTTACCGATGAGATGATATGTGACTATATAGGTCTTTATGAGGATTCGGTCAAGACTATGGCAAATTCGGGCGTGCACATGTACCGTAATGCTACTGCGCCGACCGAGAGTTGCTCGGCTCCTGCCGCGTATAAGGGTAATCCTATAAATCTTATTTCGGTCATTAACTGCGCTTCGAGAATGAAGCGTTCTGCCCTTTGGCTTACAGTTATGTATGTGATATTTGCCGTGCTTACGGTATCGGCATTTGCTTATATCAGCTTTGCAGGCTCCGATCTGCCGCTTTCAGGCTCTACGGTGCTGTTGTGTCAGCTCGGCTCTGCTTTGCTGTCTTATATTGTATTTCTTTTGAGAAAACCCTGAGGAGGAAAAATAAATGTGTGAAAAAAAGAAGTTTTATATTACTACGGCAATAGCCTATACCTCGCGTAAGCCGCATATCGGCAACGCGTATGATATAGTGCTTGCTGACATGATCGCGCGCTATAAAAAGCAGATGGGCTATGAGGTCTTCTTCATGACAGGCTCGGATGAGCACGGTCAGAAGATAGAGGAGTATGCCAAGGCGGCAGGAATAAGTCCTAAAGAGTACGTTGATAATGTTTCCGATCAGATTAAGGATGTGTGGAACAGCCTTAATACCTGCTACGATAAATTTATTCGCACTACTGATGACTACCATGAGCGCGTAATACAAAAGATATTTAAGAAGCTTTATGAGCAGGATGATATTTATAAGGGCACTTATGAGGGTAAATACTGCGTACCCTGTGAGTCTTTCTTTACTGCTTCGCAGCTTGTTGACGGCAAATGCCCTGATTGCGGCAGAGAGGTTATTGACTCGAAGGAGGAAGCATATTTCCTGCGTCTTTCAAAGTATCAGGACAGACTGCTTGAGTATTACGAGCAGAATCCCGATTTTATTGCTCCCGAATCCCGCAAGAATGAGATGATAAATAACTTCTTAAAGCCGGGACTTTCCGATCTTTGCGTTTCCCGTTCTTCGTTTAAATGGGGTATTCCTGTAGATTTCGATGACAGACATGTTGTATATGTCTGGATAGATGCCCTTTCCAACTACATTACGGGTGTAGGCTACGATCCCGACGGCTCCACCGAGCAGTTCGAAAAGCTCTGGCCTGCCGATCTTCACGTTATCGGAAAGGATATCGTTCGTTTCCATACCATTTATTGGCCTATAATCCTTATGGCGCTCGGTCTGCCGTTGCCTAAAAAGGTATTGGGTCATCCGTGGGTTCTTGTGGGTGAAGATAAGATGTCCAAATCCAAGGGTAACGTTATTTATGCGGATGAGCTTGCAAAGCGCTTTAGTGCAGATGCGGTTCGTTATTATCTGCTTGCCGAAATGCCCTTTACGCAGGACGGTACTATCACCTACGAGAGCTTTATGACTAAGTATAATGCCGACCTTGCCAACACTCTCGGAAACCTTGTGAACCGCTCTATTGCTATGACAAATAAGTATTTCGGCGGCAAGGTGAGTGCAGGAGAAAATACCGAGGAATGTGACAGCGAGCTTATTGCTACCGCCGCAAAGTCGGTTGAGGATTACTATAAGTATATGGATATATACCATAATGCCGATGCGTGCGAAGCGGTTATGAACCTTGCAAAGCGTTGCAATATGTATATAGATGAGACCATGCCTTGGGCACTTGCCAAGGATGAGGAAAAGAAGCCGCGTCTTAATACCGTGCTTTACAATCTGCTTGAATGCATCCGAATGATAGGCGTTATGCTGACGCCCATTATCCCCGAAAGCTGTGCCGCTATTGCAAAACAGCTTAATGAGGAAAACGCAGAGCTTACCTTTGGTGCAGTGGGCGAGTATTCTGTAGGAGAGGCATCTCCCTTGTTTGCACGCGTTGATATTCCCAAGGTGCTTGAAGAGATAGCCGCAGAGACCGCCGCGCAGAAGCAGGCAGAGGAAGCGGAAAACGTAGTTAAAATGGAGCAGATAGGCATTGAGGACTTTGCAAAGGTCGAGCTTCGTACTGCCAAGATAGTAGCCTGCGAGCCGATTCCGAAAGCCAAGAAGCTGTTAAAGCTTACTCTTGATGACGGCACCTCAACTGAGCGCATTGTAGCTTCAGGAATAGCCAAGTGGTACAAGAGCGAGGACCTTATCGGGCATACCGTAATCGTGGTTTCAAATCTGAAGCCTGCAAAGCTTTGCGGTGTTGAGTCAAACGGTATGATACTTGCGGCGGATGTTGCCGAGGATGACGTTAAGGTCATCTTTGCCGATAATATCCCTGCAGGCTGTAAGATAAGATAATGGATTTTCCGAAGCTTGAGGGCATGGAAAAGCGATTGATATTCGATTCCCATGCCCACTATGACGATAAAAAATTTGATGACTGCCGCGATGAACTGCTTGGCACCCTGCCGCAATACGGCGTGTGCGGAGTTGTGACCTGCGGTTGTGACTGTGCTTCGAGCAAGGCGGCACTTGCACTTGCTGAAAAATATGATTATATTTATGCGGCGGTAGGTATTCATCCCGAATGCCGCGACAATGCCAACGTTAATGCTATTGAAGCACTTGCCGCGCATCCGAAATGCGTAGCGATAGGCGAGATCGGTCTTGATTATTATTGGGACACGGAGCATATCGCCGAGCAAAAGGAAATTTTTATAAAGCAGATAGAGCTTGCAAAAAAACTCGGTCTTCCTGTTATCGTTCATGACCGTGATGCTCATGCAGATACGCTTGCAATACTTAAGGAGTATAAGCCTGCAGGTGTGCTTCACTGTTTTTCGGGCAGTGTTGAGACGGCGCGTGAACTGCTTGATATAGGTATGTATATCGGCGTTGGCGGCGTTATAACCTTTAAAAACGCAAGAAGACTGCCCGAGGTAGTAGAGCTTTTGCCCGAGGACAGACTTCTTGTTGAGACCGATTGCCCTTATCTTGCGCCCGAGCCTTACAGAGGAAAGCTTTGCCATTCGGGGCTTATTCGATTCTCTGCTGAAAAGATAGCCGAGATAAGAGGCGTTGACAGCGAGCGCATATTGGCTTCTTCAAGGGCAAACGCTCAAAAATTATTTAATATTAAATAAAGAATAATTCACCCCGCTTTACAGATAATAACATCGGAAAGCGGGGTGAAGCTTTATGACAGACAAGAATCAGAATAAGAACAAGCAGAACGATCAGAATAAGAATAACAATCAGAATAAAAACGAACAGAACAAGAATTATGATAACAAAAAGCAGGATCAGTAAGTCCTGCTAAAAAGCAAAGGGCTGTCTCACTAAAGAAAATTTGCACAAATCCTGCCTCCCTCTGACGAGGGAGGTGGCACAGCGCAGCTGTGACGGAGGGAGAGAAAAGATAAAAATGCTACAATTATTGTAGTTTTTTCTCTCCCTCAGTCTCGTTTCCCTCGACAGATTCCTCGTCAGAGGGAGCCGTCGAGGGATATCTGGCTTCGCTGTTTCGTGCGTTTTGTCTTCAGTGAGACAGCCTTTTTTTATAGCTTTAACCAATTAAACACAACGAAAAGAATTGCGTAGCATACAGGCTGATGAAGCATATAGATAATGAGTGCGTGTCTGCCGATGAATTCAAGCGGTGGCAGAGAAATGCAGGAAAGGTACTTTAATAGCTCATAACGCTTAAAGCAATGATACAGAAAATAGCCCATCCAGAAGACAAACAGCCAAGGAATAAGCGGAACATAATCGGCAGAAGAAAAGGCGGCGGTAGGGAAGCCTAAAAATGCGGTGAGATCGTTTGCAAACAAAAAGTCGGGAAGCTCGGCGGTGAACTTCCAAATTCCTACCGTTCCAAGTTCTGTATTCTTAAATATCAAAAACAGTACGGCGCATATCAATAATCCGATAATTGGCTGAAGTCTTGAAAAAAGTCTGTCAAGCGGTATGGTGAGGAGCATTGCACAGCCGAGTAACGTCAAAACACCGAAAATTATAAATCCCTTGGGTACAAAAAGATGGGTAAATACGGTGATGATTCCCGAACAGAGCAATACCGTCAGTGCGCGGCGAAGATGCTTTTTGCCGAGCGACCACGAAAAGCCTGATATCATAATAAAGCTCCACCGAATACTTGCTTGCCAAAGAGATGCTATATCGGAGTCAAACCAAGTGATTTCTTTTTCGAAAATATTTACTAAATCCCAAACGGTATGATATGCGATCATTGAAATTACCGAGACCGCGCGGAGTATATCTAACAGAGTATATCGTTTCATGGCATCAACCGTTATAAAGAGTGGCATAAAAGCCTTTTTGTTTTAAAAGTTCATCATGCGTTCCTTGCTCGATCACCGAGCCGTCTCGCATTACAAGGATAAGATCAGCGTCTTTTACGGTGGAAAGGCGGTGGGCTACGATAAAGCTTGTTCTTCCTTGCATAAGGCGCGCGAAAGCCTTTTGTATTCGAAGCTCGGTACGAGTGTCGATAGATGACGTTGCTTCGTCAAGTATCAGCATGGGCGGCAGGCAAAGCATTATTCGCGCTATACATAAAAGCTGCTTTTGACCTTGTGAGAGACTTCCGCCGTCCTCGGAAAGAATAGTGTCATAGCCTTGCGGCAGACGCTTGATGAAGCTATGAGCGTGGGCGGCTTTGGCGGCGGCAATTATTTCTTCGCGCGTGGCATCACTTTTGCCCATTGCGATATTTTCGCATACAGTACCTTTGCGAAGCCATGTTTCCTGCAACACCATTCCATAGTTTTTGCGTAGACTTTCTCGGGTGAGTGTGCTGATATTCTGACCGTCCACCGTGATCGCTCCTGAATCAATATCATAAAAACGCATCAGAAGATTTATAAGCGTGGTCTTGCCGCATCCTGTAGGACCTACGATGGCAATGCGCTGACCCGAAAGTACCGTAAGCGACAGATCTTCTATAAGCTTTTTACTCTTATCGTAGGAGAAGCAGACCTTGTCCATTACAACCTCGCCCGATACATTGCAAAGCCTTGCGGCATCATCTGCTTCGGGCGGCTCGGGTGTTTCATCTATCAGCTCGAAAAGGCGTTCTGCACAGGCAAGAGCATTCTGAAGCTCGGTTATAACTCCCGATATCTCATTAAAGGGCTTTGTGTATTGGTTGGCATACGCCAGAAAAGAGGAAAGACCGCCTACGGTGATTCCGCCCGAGATAACGGCAGTAAGAGCGCCGATAAGGGCAACAGCCGCGTAAACTATACTGTTTATAAAACGGGTGCAGGGATTGGTGAGCGAGGAAAAGAAGGTTGCTTTAAGTGAACTTCCTTTGAGACGCTCGTTTATTTCTGCAAATTCCTCGGAACAGCGTTCTTCGCGTGAAAATGCTTTTAAAACCTTTATTCCGCTTATCATCTCGTCGATATACGCACTTTGCTCGGCGCGCGTCTCGGCTTGAAGCTTGAACATGGTATAGGTGCGTGAAGCAATAAACCGTGCAACAAAAAGCGAAAGCGGCGTGAGGATAACTACTGCAAGTGCTATGCGCCAATCAAGACGAAGCATAAAAAAGAGTGTGCCGAGAATGGTGATAAGTCCTGTAAAAAGCTTGGCAAAGCCCATGAGCAGACCGTCGGCAAATTGGTCGGCATCGGCAATTATGCGCCCCGATATCTCGCCCGAAGGATGGGTGTCAAGATAGGAGAGGGGAAGCGTTTGAAGGGTAGTGAAGGCTTCGTTTCTTATATCACGCACAACAAAAAAGGTTATGCGGTTATTTACCGTATTCATTACCCATTGCAGTATACCGACTGCCGCGGCAATAATACCGAGCTTTAAAAGTATGGAGAAAAGACCGTCAAAATCTACATTTCCTTTTGAGATTATGCGGTCGATAGCCTGACCTACAAGAATGGGGATATACAGTGAGCCTGCAACGGTTATTGCCGCAAGCAAAAGAGAGAGTACAAGCAAAATGCGGTACCTTCCTATATGGCGAAGCATTCGTTTGAGGGTGCCTGCTTTGGCAAAATTTGGTTTTTTCATGCTTCGGCACTCTCCTTTTTGAATTGGGATTCATGTATCTCTCGGTAGATGTCACAGCTTTCAAGAAGCTGTTCATGAGTGCCGCAGCCTACGCATTCGCCGTCCTCGAGAACGATTATCTTATCGCAATGCGAGATAGCACCCGTGCGTTGCGAGACGTTGAAAACAGTAGGCGAAAAGGGAAGAGCGGATAATGCGGCGCGCAAGGCGGCATCAGTAGCAGTATCAAGCGCAGAGGAACTGTCGTCAAGTATCAATATCTGCGGCTTTTTCACAAGTGCTCGCGCAATGGTAAGACGCTGACGCTGTCCGCCTGAAAAATTGCGTCCCATAGCTTCAACGTTGCAAGC
>JAFPCJ010000162.1 GCA_017423885.1 Clostridia bacterium
GGGAAAGATAGTCTGTTCGGCAGTCTCCTCGGCGGCATATATGGCTGCTAATACCGTTACCGAGATAATCGGTGAGGAATGTGATATCAGCTTGGATGAAGCGGTATTCATTCTTAAAACAGCGGCAGAGGAAAGGGCTACGGTACAGGTTTTGGAAGGACTTAAGCTTCATCTTACAGAGCTTTCCTATCAGTACCCTGAAAGAATTAAGATAATTTCGGAGGTGTAGATCAATGTTAAAGATCAATATCCAACTTTTTGCTCATAAAAAAGGTATGGGTTCGACCAAGAACGGTCGTGACAGCGAGGCAAAGCGCCTTGGTGTTAAGCGCGGTGACGGTCAGTTCGTTCTCGCAGGCAACATCATCGTTCGTCAGAGAGGAACCCACATTCATGCCGGCAACAATGTAGGCCGCGGCTCCGATGATACCCTTTTCGCTCATATTGACGGTAAAGTTAAGTTCGAGCGTTGCGGTAAGGACCGTAAGCAGGTCAGCATCTACGCTGTAGAGCAGTAAAAAACTTTTTTCGGGGCGGCGAATGTGGCTTGCCCCGTTTTTTTATTCTTTGTAACGGAGGAAAACTTAATGAAGATCTGTCATGTATGTAAAGCCGAGTGCGAGGATACTGCCGAGCTTTGCCCCATTTGCGGAGCCGAGCTTACCGAAGTGTCCTCGGAGGAGTCTGCAGAGAATGTCTCGCTTGAAAATCCGGTGCTTGCGGTTTCTGTAGAGGATGTTGTAACAGCCGAGATATATCGCGATATTTTGCGTGAAAACGGAATTCTTTTTAGCTGTGACAGCGAGGAAGAGGGCACTATGAAGGTGCTTTTCGGAGGCGGCTTTGTTGCCGAAGATATATATGTTGAGGAATCCGAGGTCGAGCGTGCCCGCGAGCTTTATGAAGAGGTTTTAAGCGCAGAACCTGAATTTGAGTTTTTTGAGGGCGATGAATTCGAAGCGGAAGTTGAGGAAGAATAAAAATGGGTTTTTTGCGGCGTAAGAAAAAAGAGGAGAAGGCCGACGGTAAACGCGCCTTGTATTTTACTGACCACATGGCATCTGCCATTTTTCAGGAGATATTAAAGGATAATAAGATACCGTTTATCTGCCGTCAGACAGGGGCAGGCGGATATCTTAAGCATATTACGGGCGGACTTCTTACTACTGATGAAATATTGTTTGAGGAAGATAATTTTGAAACCGCCGAGGAGCTGTACCGTGCGTACTTTGAATCGGAGGATTTTGAGACAGACGAGGAGTAACGATAAATGTTTGTAGATATTGCAACCATTCACCTCAAGGCAGGTAACGGCGGCGACGGCGCGGTGTCTTTCCATCGCGAAAAATATGTTGCGGCAGGCGGACCTGACGGCGGTGACGGCGGTCGCGGCGGAGACATCGTTTTTAAGGTGGACGATAATCTCTCCACCTTGGCAGACTTCCGCTATAAAAGAAAATATACCGCCGAAGCAGGACAAAACGGCGGAACCTCGCGCTGTACGGGTAAGTCTGCGCCGCATCTTGTTATATCGGTGCCGCGCGGAACACTTGTTAAGGAAGCGCAAACAGGCAGAATAATAGCCGACCTTTCGGACGATGAGCCTGTTGTTATTGCCAAGGGCGGTAACGGCGGCTGGGGAAATATGCATTTTGCAACGGCTACGCGTCAGGTGCCGCGTTTTGCTAAAAACGGCAATCCCGGAGAAGAGCTTGACGTAACACTTGAGCTTAAGCTGTTGGCTGATGTGGGTCTCGTAGGCTTTCCGAATGTCGGAAAATCCACCCTTATTTCGGTAGTCAGCGAGGCGAAGCCCAAGATCGCAAACTATCATTTTACTACCCTTACACCTGTTTTGGGCGTTGTCCGCATGGGAGAGGGAAGCTCCTTTGTTATGGCGGATATCCCCGGTCTTATCGAGGGCGCGGGCGAGGGGGTAGGACTCGGACATGAGTTTTTGCGCCATGTTGAGCGTTGCCGTATGCTTTTGCACGTTATTGATATCTCGGGCAGCGAGGGCAGAGACCCTATAGAGGATTTTGATAAGATCAATCATGAGTTGGGTGTTTTCAGCGAGGAGCTTAAGACCAGACCCATGATAGTTGTCGGAAATAAGTGCGATCTTGCGGACGAGGAGAGAATAGAAGAGCTGCGCGAGTATTTTGAGAGCCGCGGCTATAAATTCTTCCCCATTATGGCGGCAATAGCAGAGGGAACGCAGGCACTTGTAGACTGTGTTGCCGCAGAGCTTTATAAGCTTCCGCCTATTGCACATTTTGAGCCTGAACCCAAGGTTGAAATAGATTATACCGTTAAGAAAGAACGCTCCTTCAAGATCCGCGCTTGTGACGGTGTGTACTTCATCGAGGATGCTCCGTGGCTTATGGATGTTATGAACACGGTAGACCCCGAGGATTACGAGTCCTTGCAGTATTTCGAGCGCGTTTTGCGCTCGAGCGGCATTATTAAAGCGCTTGAAAGTGCAGGCATCCATGCAGGCGATACCGTCAGCGCTTACGACATTGAGTTTGAGTTTGTGCCATGAGTAAGGAAGTTGATCTGCTCAGTCCTTCGGTGCTGTGCTTTGTGGGCGATGCGGTATACGGTCTGTTTGTCCGTACAGCGCTTTCGCGCATTAACCGTCCGTCGGGCGAGCTTCACCGTATTTCGGTCAAGCTTGTAAATGCCGCGGCGCAGGCAGAGGGCTTTAAAATAATCGAACCGTTGCTTGATGAAAAGGAAACGGCGGTCTTTAAGCGTGGGCGTAATTTCCATACCTCATCTGCGCCCAAAAGTGCTACAAAGGCGCAGTACCATACGGCAACAGGACTTGAAGCGCTGTTTGGGTATCTCTATCTTTCGGGAAATAACGAAAGAGCCCAAGAGCTTTTTGATAAGATATGGGAGTCGTCAGGACTTCAGTAACAGCTTAGAACAGTGTCATTGCTTTTGTGATGACGCTGTTTTTTAAATTCACTTGACACTTTATACTATGCGTAGTATAGTATTATACGAAAGGTGGTATCGGTGTGGATATACAGCTCAAAAGAGGACTTCTTGATGTGTGCGTTCTTGCCGCCATAAAGAATGAGGACTCATACGGATATAAGATAATAAAGGATATGAAGCCGTATGTTGAGATATCGGAATCAACGCTGTATCCTATACTTCGTCGCTTGGAATCGGCAAAAATGCTGACGGTGCGTTCCGCCGAGCATAACGGTAGACTACGGAAATATTATCGCATTACGGACGCGGGAATGAAGCGGATAGAGGAATTTAAAGACGAGTGGAAAGAAATGCTTTCGATATACCGATTTGTTGTAAAGGAGGAGCAGAATGAAAAAGAATGATTATATTCATGCGCTCTGCGAGGGCTTGCGCGGATTGCCCGAGGAGGACATAAGGGAGTATGCTCAATTTTACTCCGAAATGATAGATGACCGCATAGAAGAGGGACTGACAGAGCAGGAAGCCGTAAGCGCGCTGGGATCGGTGGATAGCGTGATCGAGCAGGTGCTCTCCGAGCTTCCCCTGCAAAAGCTTGTAAAAAGAAGCTTTGAAAAAAGAAAGCCTACCGTTTGGCAGACTGTTTTGCTGATAATGGGTGCGCCCTTGTGGCTTCCGCTTATGATAGCCGCTTTTGCGGTGATATTGGCGGTATATGCTGTGCTTTGGTCGGCTGTACTGTGTTTATATGCCGCTGTGCTCGCATTAGCGGCAGGAGCGCTCGCATCCTTACTTGGGTTGCCCATCCTGATTTTTAATGGTACTACGGGAACGGCGGTGATCTTTTTAGGGGCAGGCATTATGCTTGCAGGTATTGCCGTTATTTTGTTTATGACTTCAAATTTGACTGCAAAGGGAGTGTGGGCGCTTGGCAGACTGTTTGTAAAGGGGATAAAGCGTATGTTCATAAGAGAGGAGAGCAGAGCATGAAAAAACGCACTAAAACAGCCTTGATCGCCTCGTTAATACTGATCTTTGCAGGAGCGGCAGTTGCGTTTGCAGGGCTTGTGTCTATCGATTTTGACTTTAAGGAAATGAGCACGCAAAAGCTGTATGATAAAAGCTGTGACATCAATGAAGAATTCGAAGAAATCAGCATTGAGTGTGAATGTGATGTGGCGCTTATTGCTACCGATAGCGTAAATACGCGTGTTGAATATTCGCAATTTGAGGATCAATCGATTACGGCAAGAGTTCAAAACGGTATACTTGAGATTACCGAGAATGATGCGCGTAAATGGTATGAAATGATAATATCCGTAAATTTTGAAAGCCCGAAGATCAAAATATATCTCCCGAAAAAGGAATACCGAGAGCTTGTAGCCGATGCAGGGGTAGGAGATATAAAGCTTGACGGCGGACTTTGCTTTGAAAGCGTTGAGCTGACTGCAAGCACGGGTGATATAAGCTTTATGGCGGATGCAAATGAAAAGCTGCAAATTGAGACCGATACAGGAGATATTACAGTAAAAAATTCTGACGCTTTGAAAATGGAACTGCACACAGATACAGGACGCATTGCTCTTACAGATTCGCAAATTCAGACGTTTTCTGCCGAAAGTGATACCGGAGACATACATCTTGATGCTGTTATGATCTCCAAAACACTTGAGATCAAGAGTGATACGGGCGATGTTGACATATCCGCCTGCGATGCTCTTGAACTGAAGATCGAAACGCAGACCGGTGATGTTACAGGTGAACTTTTAAGTGAAAAAATATTTATCACCGAAACCGATACGGGAAGAATAAGTGTGCCGAGCAGCGCAAGCGGCGGAGTGTGCAGTATAAAGACCGATACAGTGGATATAAGTATAAAGATCAAAGATAAATAAATAATTTACAGCCTCGCTTCCTGTGTGAAGCAAGGCTTTTTTTCGTGCAAAAAATAATAATAC
>JAFPCJ010000163.1 GCA_017423885.1 Clostridia bacterium
GCGGATAAAAGTCTTTATCTTGCATTTTCAAAAAGGTTATGCTATTATATTTTTGAGATTTTTTCTCACAAAAAGAAAGGTGGAACAATAAATGTTTGACAGTAAAGTAATCGAACTGCTTAACGATCAGGTAAACAAGGAATTTTACAGCGCATATCTCTATCTTGAAATTGCCGACTACTATTCCGATATCGATCTTGACGGCTTCAGTAATTGGTATACCATTCAAGCGCAAGAAGAGCGCGATCACGCAATGCTTTTTGTAAAGTATCTGCAGAACAACGGCATCAAGGTAAAATTCAAGGCTATTGATGCTCCCGATGCAGTGTTTGAGAAACCCATTGATCCGCTGCTTAAAGGTGCCGAGCATGAGCGTTATGTAACCGATCTTATTCATAACATCTATGATGCCGCTTACAGCGTAAAGGACTTCCGCACCATGCAGTTCCTTGATTGGTTTGTCAAGGAGCAGGGCGAAGAGGAAGAAAATGCCGATAAGCTCGTAAACAAATTCAAGCTTTTCGGAGACGATCCCAAGAGCCTTTATCTGCTCGATCAGGAGCTTGCAACAAGAGTTTATACCGCTCCGAGTCTCGTACTATAAGTTTTAATTACGGAGTAATACAATATGTCCGGTAGCACAAAACCAAATGATTTCTCTCAAATGAAGAAGAATTCCGTAAGCTCCAAGGGGCAACTTCGCGAAACCAATTTTGTCCGCTTTGAAAACCCTGAAGGCAACGGCATAAAAGTTATGTTTATAGGCAATTCCATTACGCTTCACGGCTTTCTCCCCTCTATCGGCTGGCATGGAGAATGGGGGATGGCGGCTTCCCAAAAGGAAAACGACTATGTACATATACTTATGGGCAAGATCCGCAAAAGCCATCCTGATGCCGCATTTTGCATTTGTCAGGTAGCAGAATGGGAGCGCCAATACAAAAACGGTGCTTCAACGCATCACTACTTTGAAAATGCCCGAGCCTTCGACGCCGATATAATAGTTATGCGCACGGTTGAAAACTGCCCCGCGCAGGATATTGACAACGGCCTTTTCAAAAAAGAGCTTGGCGACCTACTCCATTACCTTAATCCGAATAAAAAGGCAAAGTTTGTGCTTTCCACCGCGTTCTGGCATCACCCTCTTGATGGTGCAATAGAAGAATATGCCGCCGAAAAGGGTCTTCCGATAGTGCTTTTGGGCGATCTTGGAGAAAAGGACGAAATGAAAGCTTTGGGACTTTTCGAGCATGAGGGCGTGGCAAACCATCCCGGAGATCTCGGTATGCAGACTATCGCCGAAAGACTATTCTCCGAAATTAAAAAACAATTATAATAACTTTTATATGACAGTATGTAAAAATTATGTAAAATTCTTTTTACATACTGTTTTTTTCGAAATTATATGGTATAATATTTAAAAAGCGATAGGAGCAAACCATGATAACATACGACGCAATACGTCATAACCCCGAAATAAACACCTATATTACCGCCGCTGACAAAACGCTTGCCGTGCTTGACTATACCGAGCACAGCTTTGCCCATGTCACAAAGGTTGCCAACGATGCCGCCTATGTTCTCGAAACGCTCGGATATGACGAGCATGAGGTTGAGCTTGCAAAGATAGCCGCATATCTTCATGATATAGGCAATCTCGTAAACCGCAAGGAGCATGCTCAAAGCGGCGCCATAATGGCATTCCGTCTGCTTGACCATCTTGACATGAATGCCGCAGATATTTCTACCGTAGTTTCTGCAATAGGAAATCACGATGAAGGCACAGGGCATCCTGTCAATGCTGTTTCGGCGGCACTTATCCTTGCTGATAAATCGGACGTGCGCCGAAGCCGAGTCCGCAATACGAGAAAGAGTGCATTTGATATTCATGACCGCGTAAATTACTCGGTTCAAAGCTCATCCTTGCGTATCAGTGAAGATAAGCGCATCATCACTCTGAATCTCTCTATTGACACCGCTTACGGCAATGTAATGGAATATTTTGAGATATTTCTTGAAAGAATGGTGCTCTGCAGAAAAGCGGCACAGCATCTCGGGCTTAAATTCAGCCTTGTTATAAACGATCATCAGTTACTTTAAAAATTACGCCGAATGCTGACAGTGCAGCATTCGGCGTAAGCTTTATAATTCATATTCCTTATATATATTTCCGCCAAGGTCTTTCCACAGCATTTTACCGTTTTCTATTACCATATAGCTATGCGCGGAATTTTCTTTCGGAATAGAGACCGAGCCGCAGTTTGCAAATATCCTGCCGTCTCTTTGCTCGCACATCGGTACATGAGTATGTCCGTACAGCAAAATATCTCCTTCCGCCATCGGCAAGGGCGAGTCAATATTATATTTATGCCCATGCGTAGCGTAAAAGACCCTACCGTCCAAAAGCAATGCCGCATAATCGGCAAGCACAGGGAAATTCAAAACCATTTGGTCTACCTCGGTATCGCAATTTCCTCTTACGCATAATATTTTTTCATTTATCGACCCAAGTATCTCTATAACAAGCTTGGGTGCATATTCGCGCGGAAGCTCATTTCTCGGACCGTGATACAGTATATCTCCCAAAAGTAACAGCTTATCGGCGCGTTCCGCCTCAAATTGCTCTGCAAGCCTTCGGCAAAAATATGCCGAGCCATGAATATCCGATGCTATCATTAATTTCATCTGCTTCACCTCATAATATAAATTATATCAAAATCGGTATAATAAGTCAAATAAATAAAGGCAAAGAGAAAAGTGTGCGCGTGCTACGGACACTTTTATCTTTCAATTTCTTCAAACTTTTGCACATATCGGAAATTATTTTATAGATTGCTTAAAACACCGCGCCGCGTAACCACGTGTTTTTTATTAAATAATAACAAATATGGCTTTTAATACAATAAAAATGTAATTATTTTTGGCTTTTTTCGGTTGACACAGCAAGTAA
The DNA here is from genome assembly GCA_017423885.1 of Clostridia bacterium. The sequence goes on from JAFPCJ010000163.1 coordinate 2,951, forward strand.
TATTTGATATAATATTTAATAATTTGTGCCCCTATGCCCCAAAAGAGCAAACTGCTCCTTTACGGCGGACACAAATGGTTTGCGAGCACATTCAACAGTGTTTGCGTTAAAAAAGTAACGAGGTGTCTCTGAAAAAAATGAATTCAAAAACATTATTCTATATACTCAAGCGTTTGGCGCTTGCAGTGCTTACGGTATGGATAGTTATTACCGTAACCTTTTTCGCAATGCATGCGATCCCCGGCGGTCCGTTCACAAGTGAAAAGGCGGTTTCTCCCGCTGTTCAGGCGGCTCTTGAAAAAAAATACGGTCTTGATAAGCCGCTTCTTGTGCAGTACGGCACCTATCTCAAGGATATCGTTACCGAATTTGATTTTGGCCCCTCCATTAAGCAACGCGGACGCGATGTTATCGATATTATAGGGGACGGTATGCAGGTATCCGCGCGTCTTGGCGTTATGGCGGCAGGAATTGCGCTTGTAATAGGAGTTTGTCTCGGTGCTGTTGCGGCACTTCGCAGAAATAAGCTTATTGACCGCATTATAATGGTTATTACCACCGCATGCGTTTCTATGCCATCATTTATAATGGGTACGCTGTTACTTATATTCTTCTCAAATAAATTGGGGTGGCTTCCTGCCAACGGCTCTACTGCGGCAGGTCTGATACTCCCTGTCATTACTCTTTCGCTTTCTCCCATGGCACAGATAACCCGTCTTACCCGTTCATCCATGCTTGATGTTTTGGGACAAGACTATATCCGTACCGCAAAGGCAAAGGGTGTTTCGGGACCGCGCATAATATTCGGTCACGCTCTTAAAAACTCGCTTATCCCTGTTATCACATATTTTGGACCTATGCTCGCATATATCGTTACCGGATCGCTCGTTGTTGAAAAAATCTTCGCGGTCCCCGGCATCGGACGTGCTTTTGTTAACAGCATTACGGGTCGTGACTACCCGCTCGTCATGGGTACCACCATCATTCTTGCATCGCTGATCGTTATAATGAACCTTATCGGTGATATAATGTATAAGGTAGTCGATCCGCGCATCAATCTTGAGTAAGGAGGAACGCTCGTATGTTTAAACCTTTCAGTCTTCATGTTGATCTCGACCAATTTAATCCCGCTTCGGCAGAGGATAAAGAATATATGGTCCAGATGCGCCCCTCCTCTACCTTTTTTAAGGACGGTATAAAGCGCCTTTTAAAGAATAAAGTTGCTACTGTAAGCTTCTTTATAATCGTTGTTATCGCATTGACAAGTATATTCTTGCCCATGTTCTGGCCCTATTCCTATGAGCAGCAGTTAGGTGTTGTTCCGGGAAAGCCGGTTGATGCATCCTATAACGATCTTGCTCCCTTTGAGTACGGCGACACCGAAAAGGAGCGTATGGAAAACGGCGAAAAGATATTCCCCCACGTGTTCGGAACGGACGCACAAGGACGTGACTATCTTATCCGCATAGTTTACGGTACGCGCATTTCCCTTGCTGTCGGCTTCTTTGCAAGTATTATCGTTCTGATAATCGGTATGACGGTCGGCTCTATCGCAGGTTATATAGGCGGAGTGGTTGACCTTGTTATAATGAGAATAGTTGATATAATCTATTCTCTGCCCGATATGCTTATGGTCATTTTGCTTGCAACTGTTTTAAAGCAGGTGCTTCAAGGCAAGATCGAGGGTACCTTCCTTGAAAAAATAGGAAGTAATATTATAAGCTTGTTTATCGTTTTCGGTATTCTTTATTGGGTATCCATGTCCCGTCTTATCCGCGGACAGATACTTTCCCTCAGAGAGCAGGAGTATGTTCTTGCCGCCAAGGCAACAGGCGCCAAGGGCAAATGGATAATCACAAAGCATCTTATGCCCAACTGCATCAGCGTTGTTATTATTTCTACCGCTCTGCAAATTCCGAGTGCTATATTCACCGAAAGCTATCTTTCGTTCCTCGGTCTCGGTGTTAACGCCCCGATGCCATCACTCGGATCGCTTGCATCCGATGCGCTTAACGGTATATCCTCTTACGAATACCGTCTTGTTATTCCTGCGATAGTTATTTCGCTCATCGTGCTTTCCCTCAACCTTTTCGGTGACGGTCTGCGTGATGCCTTTGACCCCAAGCTTAACGGATAAGAAAGGAAGAATTTTTGTATGTCTTTATTGGAAGTCAATGATCTTCGTACCTCCTTTTTTACCGATGCAGGTGAAGTTAAGGCAGTTAACGGAGTATCGTTTAACCTTGAAAGAGGCAAGGTGCTCGGAATAGTTGGAGAATCGGGCTCGGGTAAGTCCGTTACGGCATATTCCATTATGCAGATACTTGCCGGTACAGGTAAAATTGTCGGTGGCTCTATCAAGCTTGACGGCACGGAGCTTGTAGGCGCAGGTGAAAGCGTCATGAAGGATGTCAGAGGAAACAAGATCTCCATAATCTTTCAGGACCCCATGACCTCGCTTAACCCCACGTATACTATCGGTCATCAGCTTATGGAAGCCATTCTGTTGCATACTGACCGTGATAAAAAGCAGGCGTATGACCGCGCTGTTGAGATGCTTCGCCTCGTTAATATAAACGAGCCCGAGAAGCGCATGAAGCAGTATCCCTTTGAGTTTTCGGGCGGTATGCGTCAGCGTATCGTTATCGCTATGGCACTTGCCTGCGAGCCTGATATCCTTATAGCCGACGAGCCTACCACCGCTCTCGACGTTACCATTCAAGCGCAGATACTTGAGCTTATGATGTCGCTCCAGAAGGAGCTTGGCATGGCTATAATTATGATAACCCATGACCTTGGAGTTATAGCACAGATGTGTGACGAGGTCATAGTTATGTATGCCGGCGGCATCTGCGAGCAGGGTACCGCTGATGAAATATTCTATAATCCCTGCCATGAATACACAAAGGGTCTTATCCGCTCCATTCCTACTGTCAGCAGTACAGATGAGCGTCTTCAGCCCATTACCGGCACTCCGATAGACCTTTTGAACATGCCTGCAGGCTGTCCTTTTGCTCCTCGTTGCGATAATGCAATGAAGATCTGCATCAAGCAAAAGGCTGAACGTCTGGCAATAAATGACGACCATTTTGCCGCATGCTGGATGAATGTAAAAAAAGGTATTGATGAAGGCTCTGTAACGCTTTTATCGGATGACACAAAGGGGGATGAGGCATAATGAGCGATAATAATCAGTCTCTTAACAAAACAGAACAGCCCCTTATTGAGGTCAAGGACCTTAAGCGTTACTTTGATATTAATGTAGGTTGGCTCAAGACCAAGCCGCTCAAGGCGGTAGACGGTGTTTCTTTCAGCATCAAAAAGGGCGAGACCTTTGGTCTTGTCGGTGAATCAGGCTGTGGTAAGACTACTGTCGGACGCACTCTGCTTCATCTTTATAAGCCTACTGCAGGTGAAATAATATATAACGGTCAACCTATAAGGACCAATCAGGATATAAAGGAATTCCGCAAGAAAGCCACTATGGTTTTTCAGGACCCCTATTCCTCGCTCAATCCCCGTATGACCGTTGCCGATATTATCGGCGAGCCGCTTGATGTTCACAAGCTTTATTCCACCAAAAAGGAACGCGAGGAAAAAATTCTCGAGCTTATGAACCACGTTGGTCTTAACAGCGAACACGCTGCGCGCTATGCCCATGAATTTTCGGGCGGTCAGCGTCAGCGTATAGGAATTGCCCGCTCTTTGGCAGTAAATCCCGATTTTATAGTTTGTGACGAGCCCGTTTCAGCGCTTGACGTTTCCATTCAGGCGCAGGTCATCAATATGTTTGATGAATTGCAGGACAAAATGGGTCTTACCTATTTGTTCATTGCTCACGATCTGCTCGTCGTCCGTCATATAAGTGACCGTATTGCCGTAATGTATCTCGGAAAAATGGTTGAGCTTGCGGATTCTCATGAAATATATGATCATCCGCTCCATCCTTATTCCAAGGCACTTATGTCAGCGGTACCCATCCCAGATCCGCAGTATGCCAGAACTCATCAGCGTATTGCTCTCACGGGAGATATCCCAAGTCCCCTTAATGCTCCTTCGGGCTGTCCTTTCCGCACTCGCTGTCCGTATGCTACCGAGCAGTGTGCTGCAGAAATGCCCGAGTTCAAAGAGGTATCTTCGGGTCACTTTGTCGCCTGTCATAATATTGATAAGGCAAACTAACCTTGTTCATCGTATATCGCAAGAGGGTCATCGTGCATTTTTTAAGGCTTTCAAGCGGTATATTTTGAAAAATAACAGAAAGGAAAAAATCATTATGAAGAAAATTCTCGCATTGCTTCTCTGCGTCGCTGTTGTTTTCAGCCTTGCTGCCTGCGGCGGAAAAGAAGACGCAAAAACCAAGGACGAGATCTCTGTTTGCCTCGCTTCCGAGCCGCAGACTCTCGATCCGGCCCTCAACTCTGCTGTTGACGGCGCTACTCTCGTAGCACACCTTTTCTCCGGTCTTGCCAAGTGGGCTCAGGACTCCAAGGGCAACCTCATCATCGCTCCCGATGCTGCTAAAGAGCTCGTAGAGGGCGTTGCAAATGCTGACGGTACCGTAACCTACACATACACTCTCCGTGACGGCCTTAAGTGGTCTGACGGCAAGGATGTTGTAGCCGGTGACTTCGTATTTGCTTGGAACCGCGCTGCTTCTCTTGCACTCGGTGCTGACTACGGTTACATGTTTGAAATCGTTGACGGCTATGCCGAGATGACCGAGACAGATGACGACGGAAACGCAAAGAACCCCGATGCAAAGCTCAACGTTAAGGCTATCGACGATAAGACCCTTGAGGTTACCATCGAGAACGCTATTTCCTATTGGAATGAGCTTCTTGCTTTCCCGACCTACTATCCTGTTCGTGAGGATGTAGTTAAGGATGAGAAGTGGGCTACCGATCCTAAGACCTACGTCTGCAACGGTGCTTACACCATGACCGGTTGGGAGCACAACAGCGTTATCACCCTTACCAAGAATGACAACTATCTTGATGCTAAGGATGTAACCATGAAGACCATCAAGTTCTTCCTCTCTGACGATTCCAACAACATGCTCTCTAACTTCGAGAACGGCACATGGCAGCTTATCGACGATGTTCCGACCAACGAGATCGCTAACCTTAAGAAAAACTATAAGGATGAGTTCGTTGTAGCAGGACAGATCGGTACCTACTATGTATGCTGGAATGTAAACGAGAACATCCTTCCTGCTGACAGCAAGCTCACCGGTGTTGAGGCTGAAAAGGCAAAGGCTGAGATCCGTAACGCTCTCGCTCTTGTTATCGACCGTAACTACATCGTTGAGAAGATCGTTCAGGGCGGTCAGGTTCCCGCTTCCTCCTTCGTTGCAATGGGTATGACCAATCCCGACGGCACCGAGTTCTACAAGACTGCCGGCAGCAGCGAGGAATTCGACGGCTACTATAATGTTGCCGCTGATGCATTCGAGTCCAACTTCAATTCTGCAGTTGAGACTCTTAAGAAGTACTACACCTATGACGAGGCTTCCAAGAAGTTCACCAACGTTCCTTCCCTTTCTTACCTCTACAATACTTCTGACGCTCACAAGGCTATCGGTGAGTATCTCCAGTCTGCATTTGCAGCAGTTGGTATCACTATGAACCTTGAGAATCAGGAGTGGAACACCTTCCTGGAGACCCGTAAGAACGGTGACTACTCTGTAGCACGTAACGGCTGGCTCGCTGACTACAACGATCCGATCTGCTTCCTCGATATGTGGACCAGCGGTTCCGGTAACAACGATGTTCAGTACGGCAAGGGCGCTCATGAGAAGCTCGCTATGTACAACCTTGATCTTACCGCTTACGGTCTTGACACCAAGGTTACAAACGGCACTTGGGCTCAGACCTATGATGTTCTCATCACTGCTATCAAGAGCTGCACCGATACTAACAACCGTTATGCTATGATGCACCTCGCAGAGGATATGCTCATGGAAAGCGGATGTATCGTTCCTCTCTACTTCTACACCGACCTTTATATGATCGATGACAGCGTAGAGGGCTTCTTCTCTAACCCGCTCGGCTACAAGTACTTTATGTATTGCACGATTAAGTAAGGTAAACTTGTATTAAGCCTTTTACGGCGCCCCGACTTCGGTCGGGGCGTTTTTTGGGTTCTGTTTCAAATGTTGGGGTAAATTTTTGTAGATCAAAACACTGTCATTGCCGTAGGGGATGGGTCCCCCATCCCGCTTTTTTCGAATAACAAGTTTAAAAGGAGCCGTCTCACTTTTGGTCAGCAAGGCAGCTCCTTTTATTGTTTCATGTTTATATTATTCATCTGCGCCGTAAAGCAGGCGGTAACGGTCTATCTCCTCGGTGGAGTAACGCAAAAATTCAAGACATTCAGCATCCTTTGAGAGTAGCTTTCCTACTCGTTTGACAGCTCTGAAAAATCGGCGGTCAAATATTATTTCGTCGCTGTTGGATAAAAGCGGACACATACGCCATGCTCTGTAATCCTTTTCAACATATACCCTTCCCTTTTCATCAACCGTTGGAAAAAACGGAAAAATTCTGCACGCAAGAGGTCTTTCCTCGCGGTCACATTTGCCGTTGCAGACCGCCAAGCGTCCTCCACATTCGGTATTTTTTATATCGAGTGTGCTTTCCTCGTGAGGGAATAAGCGCATACCTGTATTTTCGTCGCCCTTACAGCATATACTGCCGCAAAGAAGTCCGCAATCCCCTTTAAGCGGAGTAAGTGAATCCATTATTTTATATGCCTTTTTATACATTCCAATCACCAAAACTATTATAAAATAACCTACAACACATGTCAACTGTTGCCTTTCAGTTTCCTGCAAAGCTTATGATTTCACCGATATAACTCCTATATCGCTTGTAATTATCTCAAACAGATTATCAAACTTTATGCTTTCGGAAACTATCCGCAGTATACGGTTTTGGGCATCTATTTTCGCCACCATGCCCGTAAGCTGAATATACTCACGCTCTATCGGGTCATAATGCACCACCGTTACTATCTGTCCCACGGTAAGACCCATAAGCTTATCGTTAAGCTCCGAAAGTCTTTCCTCTGAAAGCAGTCTCTTTTCCACTCTTATTCTCTCCTTCTCCGCCAACGCCTCGTCCAGACCTTTAAGCGCCGCAAAGGGCGCAAACTGCTTGGCGCGAAGGCTTTGCGGCATATTGCCGCGCGGCTTATTGCTCGCCACTTTTATGACCTCCTATCTGACGGTTTCTCTCCATTGCCGTTGCCGCCTGCTGAAGGCTCATCGCTCTTAAAACAGAGTTTTTGCCAAACCGTTTTTTAAGGGAGATGACCGTTTTCTGCAGTTCCCGCTCTCTCTCAAGCTGATTTGAGTCCTCAAAAATGCTCATCTGCTCTACTCCGTTGTCCTCGCTCACCCGATTAAAGCTTATATTTATTCGGCGCACAGGCAACGAGCGATCAACTATCCTGCCGTAAAGCGCAGTCATTGCAGGAATGAGCAAACCTGTTGAACAAGAAGCCGATGCCAAACGCGCGCTCCCCCTTGCAGGCGGAAGCTTAAGCGCATTCGAATACCCGACATATAGGGTGACCGAATCGGTCACAACTCCCTTTTCGAGCATCTCCATGCAAAGTGCCTCGGTCATTTCCTTTATAATTATTTCACCTTCTAAAAAGCTGTAGTCACGCATAAGCACCTGACCCGAGGTAAGACAGTTGGTTTTCGAGTGATACGCCTTTATATCGGCAATCGTTGTAGGCTCCCTGCCCCATGCGTGATCTATAAGCAGTTCGGCATCCACACCGTATCGGCGGTAGAGCGCTTCCTGCGGAGCATGGGCAATATCGCCCATAGTATAGATGCATTGCTGCTCAAGGCTTGCCGAAAGACCTTTGCCTATACGCCAGAAATCAGTCAGCGGACGGTGATCCCACATAGTCCTGCAAAAGCCTTGCTCATCAAGCTCACCTATAAAGTCAGGCGAATGCTTGGCGATTATATCAAGTGCGATCTTCGCAAGATACAGATTTGTGCCTATACCGCAGGTGGCTCTGATACCGAGAGAACGGTAAACATCCTCAGTTATACGCCGTGCAAGAGCGCGAGCCGATATCTTATAAAGCGGCAGATAATAGGTAACGTCCATAAATACCTCGTCTATCGAATAAACATGCATATCATCCTTGGACACATATTTAAGATATATAGCATATATCTCGGCGGCATAATCTATATACTTTTTCATTCGCGGCGGCGCTGTGATATATTCTATATCGGGCGGTATCTCAAACACTCGGCAACGGTTTTTAACACCCATTGCCTTAAGCGCAGGACTGACCGCCAAGCATATAGTTTTATCGGTACGCTCGGGATCGGCTACTACAAGCCGCGTTGTCATACTGTCGAGTCCTCTTTCAACACACTCTACCGACGCATAAAAGGATTTAAGGTCTATACAAAGATACTGCCGCCGCACACGCTTCACCCCACCCCGTGAAATTGACGAACATTTGTTCGGTAAGATTATAGCATAGTTTTCATAAAAACGCAACGGTAAATTACGGAAAATTAAAAGCCATGCGACTTGGAGCAATTTTTTCTTGTTTTTTTTGCATATTCATGGTATAATAAAACAAATTATATTCATTTATAATTGTGTCCTTAAAAACACAAAGAAAAGGATGGTAAAACATGAAATGTCCTTATTGCGGTTTTGAAGAAAGCAAGGTAATTGACTCGAGACCTACCGACGAGGGTGAGCGCATCCGCCGTCGCAGAGAGTGTCTTAAGTGTGCCAAGCGATTTACTACCTATGAGCTGATAGAAAGTCTGCCCATAATAGTTATCAAAAAGGATCGTTCCCGCGAGACCTTTGACCGTCAAAAGCTTATGACAGGTCTTTTGCGCGCCTGCGAAAAGCGTCCCGTTTCCATTGAAACGCTCGACCGCATCATTGATGAGATCGAGACCATTATTCAGAACACGCTTGACCGTGAGGTAAGCAGCGAAAAGATCGGAGAGCTGGTAATGGAGAAGCTCAAGGCTACCGACGAGGTCGCGTATGTCAGATTCGCTTCAGTATACCGCCAATTCAAGGATATAAGCACCTTCATGGAGGAGCTTAATAAATTACTCGAAAAAACCTGAGGAGAAGCTATGAACGAGCATGAGTTGATGGCGCAGTTATTACTGCCCCATATAGATAAAACACCCGATTATTTTGAAAAGATGTACCCCCCGAGAGACCTGCCCGAGGGCGCGCGTGTTGTGCGTATTGCCCCAAGCCCCACGGGATATCTGCATCTCGGCACCCTTTTTGCCGCGCTTGTCAACCGCATTACCGCTACCTCGTCAAAGGGTGTTTTCTTTACCCGAATCGAGGATACCGACAAAAAGCGCGAGATAGAGGGCGGAATTGAGGATATTATAGACGGTCTTAACCGTTTCGGCATCACTATAGACGAGGGCTTTGTAAGCGGCACCGAGGAAGCAGGTCTTTACGGTCCTTATCAGCAGAGCCACCGCGCTGAAATATACCAGACCTATGTAAAGGAGCTTATCCGTCAAGGCGCGGCTTACCCCTGCTTCTGCACCGCCGAGGAGCTTGACGAGGTAAGAAAAAAGCAAGAGGAACAAAAGATCCGCACAGGCTATCACGGCGAATGGGCGCGTCACCGCAATATAAGCTATGCCGAAGCCAAAGCGGCAGTTGATGCCGGTAAGCCGTTTGTTATCCGTCTGCGCTCGATGGGAAGCGAAGAAAACCGCATTACCTTTGAGGATGCCATAAAGGGCAAGATCGAAATGCCCGAAAACGATGAGGACTTCGTTCTTTTGAAATCCGACGGCATTCCCACCTACCATTTTGCTCACGCTATAGACGATCATCTTATGCACACTACTCATGTTTTGCGCGGAGACGAATGGATCTCATCTGTGCCGAAGCATATTCAGTTGTTTAAGCTTTTAGGCTTTAAGGTGCCGAAATTCGGTCATATTTCACCTATCATGAAGCTTGACAACGGTGCAAAGCGTAAGATATCCAAGCGCAAGGACCCCGAGGCGGCAGTTCACTTCTTCGCTCAAGAGGGCTATGACCCCGAAAGTGTTATAGAATATCTTATGACCATCGCCGCATCC
>JAFPCJ010000164.1 GCA_017423885.1 Clostridia bacterium
ACAACTCAAAACGCAACAAGCAGCCGCTTGAATGCGACTGCTTGCGTAAAACATTTTCATTTTAACTCTTTACCCCAACTATTGACAAAGAGCCTTAAAAAACGGCTGCCCTCAAAATGAGGACAGCCGTTTATCATTGAAAGGGTAATTACTTCTGACGTGAAATTGCCTTTATAACAAACAAGGTTGCTAACATAAGCACGATCGCAATCGGAAGAACTATAAGCCAGTTGGGTATAAAGCCTGCAAGGATGTAGGCAACAAACGAAACACCTGCAACGGTAAAGGCGTAGGGCAACTGTGTAGAAACGTGGTTTATGTGGTTACACTGTCCGCCTGCGGAAGCCATGATTGTGGTATCCGAAATGGGAGAGCAGTGGTCGCCGCAAACCGCACCTGCCATACATGCAGATACTGCAACGAAGGTGATTGCGCCGCTGTCGGTGCCGAAAACATTGAGAACTATCGGAATGAGAATACCGAAGGTTCCCCAAGAGGTTCCGGTTGCAAAGGAAAGTCCTACAGCAATTACAAAGATTATTGCGGGCAGGAAGAACTGCAAGGAGCCTGCAGAGCCTGCAATAAGCTCGGAGATAAAGAACTTTGCTCCGAGACTGCCTGTCATGGTGTTAAGAGTCCATGCACAGCAGAGGATCATAATGGCAGGAACCATTGCTTTAAATCCGTCAGGCAGGCACTCCATGCAGGTCTTAAAGGAAAGAACTCGGCGGCAGAGGTAGAATATAACAGTAAAGATAATTGCCGCAAAGGATCCGATTACGAGACCTACCGAAGCATCACTGTCAGAGAAGGACTGAACAAAGCTATTGCCCGAGAAGAAGCCGCCCGAGTAGATCATGCCGATAACGCAGGTGATGATAAGCACTACTACAGGGATAATAAGATCAATAACGCGACCCTTTTCGTTTGCGGTAACTTCGGTATCGTCTCCGACCTTTTCTCCGCTTGTGAAAAGATCGCCGTTGAGTGCGTTAAGCTCGTGCTTTTTCATCGGACCGTAGTCAAACTTGGTGACAGCAAGGAAGATCATCATAACGATGGTAAGCAATGCATAGAAATTGTAGGGAATTGCGCTGATAAAGAGCGACATTCCGCTTTCTGCACCTGCGCCCTTTGCAAAGCCTGCAACTGCGGCTGCCCAAGATGAAACAGGAGCAATTATGCATATAGGAGCGGCGGTGGAGTCTATAAGATATGCCAGCTTCGAGCGTGAAACGGAGTGCTTATCCGTAACAGGACGCATAACAGAGCCAACGGTAAGGCAGTTGAAATAGTCATCAATAAAGATAAGAACGCCGAGAAGTACAGTACAAAGCTGTGCGCCTACGCGGGACTTAATGTGCGTTGAAGCCCACTGTCCGAATGCGCGTGATCCGCCTGCCTTATTCATCATAGCAACCAAGGCACCGAGCATTACAAGGAATATAAGAATTCCTATATTATAGGAATCTGCTACGCTTGCAACAAAGCCGTCCTGCAGAGTATGTACTACGGTTCCTTCAAGCTTAAAGCCGGAGTAGATAAGTCCACCTGCAAGAATACCGATAAACAGCGAGGAATAAACCTCTTTTGTTATAAGTGCCAAAACAATAGCGATAACAGGCGGAATAAGCGACCAGAAGGTAGCATAGCTTTTTACATCCTGACGCATGGTGGCAACTGCGGTCTCAACATTAGCGTGATAGTTTTTATCACTTATGGAGTTATCCTCGCAATCGTCCAGATATTCCGATGCACCGGCAGAGGCTTCACCCTCGTAATCATCGGGCAGGGAAATGTATGCCAGATCATAGGTCTTGGAGTCACCGCCGTCGTATTCTACCGTTACAACAGTTTCAGCCGCGGCAGCAGTGCTTTCGCCTGCACCAAGGGCAGAAAATGTACCGATAAATACCACTACCGCACAGATAACGGCAAGGGCGAGCAGTCGCATTATGCGACCGCGAGTCTCATGTTTCTTCATTTTTTTCTCTCCTTTGTTTTTTACATAATAGGGATCCTAAAAATAATAGGGTCACACCCTGTGGTGCGACCCTTAAAGACCCTCGAAAAAGATAGCGCTCCACACTAGTGACAGTCTGCCGTATATTTTACTGCAGACCAACAACTGATTTCCTATCAAAGCAGTTATTTCGGCGGCTTTCCCTTTCGCGCCACAGCGGATAGGCGTAAAGTAAAGCGTTACTGATGAAAGTCGCACCTCTATCATTATTGATTTTATCTTATCATAAGGTATTTATATTGTCAAGATTTTGTATTTATTTTTTACGCTCGGAAAATAGCCCCGAACGTTTTTTGCCGTCCTCAAAGGTGTGCTTGTAGTTTTCGATGCTTTCTTCAATTATCTTGTATGCTTTTATATTGCCGTGTATTTCATTGACTGCCGTATGCTTGCCCTCGAGGGTTTTATACACTTGGAAGAAGTGCTTTATTTCATCGAGCGTATGTGCAGGAAGCTGTGAGATATCGGCATAGCATGAAAGTGACGGATCCTGAAAAGGAACGGCAATGATCTTTTCGTCGTCGCTGTCTTCATCGGTCATGTGCACTACTCCGATAGGATAGCATTGAACAAGCGTCATCGGAACGATAGATTCCTGACAAAGCACAAGTACATCAAGCGGATCGCCGTCATCAGCATAGGTGCGGGGTATAAAGCCGTAGTTTGCAGGATAATGGGTAGCGGTATACAAAACACGGTCAAGGCGAAGCATACCTGTTTCCTTATCAAGCTCATACTTTGCCTTTCCGCCCTTGGGTATTTCAATGACAACGGTAAAGCTTTCGCTGGTTATCATGTGCTCGGGGATGTCATGCCAGATATTCATGTTGTCTTCACTCCTTTTTTATAGTATACCCTATTTTCCCCTAAAAAGCAATACTGACTGTCCGAAGACAGCCAGTATTACCAAAGAAAGGATGATTACTTGATGTTAAGCTTCTTGCGAGCTACATAGGATGTATGCAGATCGTGATGTGCCTTGTGTCCGCCGAAGCCGTCATACCACTCGCTGTAAAGGGTCTTTACAACGGGAGACTCATGAGACTTACGGATAGGCATTGCAGCATCCTGATCGTAGAGAGCCTTGGCACGAACTGCCTTAAGGTCTACTGTATCGCGGATGTACTGCGGCTGAATGGGCTGACCGCCACCGTTTACGCAACCGCCGGGGCATCCCATGATCTCAATGAAGGTCCAGCCTGCAGGATTTCCTGCCTTGAGCTGATCCATTACACACTTTGCGGCGGCAGCGCCGGATGCAACTGCAACCTTGATGTCGCTTCCGTTGATGTTAACGGTAGCCTGCTTGAGACCCATGGTTCCGCGCACTGCGGTATAATCTACATCGGTGTTGTCCTTGCCGGTAAGCCAATCGTTAGCGGTACGAAGTGCTGCTTCCATAACACCGCCGGTA
>JAFPCJ010000165.1 GCA_017423885.1 Clostridia bacterium
GTCCTAAAAGGGTTTCAGGACAGCGCAGATGCACGTATTTCCATTGTTTTCAAACAATTTAATATGAAAAAAATTGCTTTTAAAGCGGGGCTGAGCCTTATGGAAACAAAACAGTTCATTTTAAAAAACAAACCATTATCGGCGCAGGCGGATGCCGTTGTCGAAAGGATGCTCGAAAAAGGCGAGGAAATTCTCTTCGTTATTGCGGGCGACCTTAATCTGAAGGGGAGATACGCCGAGACCGCGCTGATCTTTACTCCCGATTCCATCGTCCGCTGTGACGGTGACGAGGGGGATGACAAGCGCTACTTCTATTCGGACATGAGAGAAGTAAAGGCAAAGCGTATGTATGGCAATGCTGCTATGTCGGCACTTATGCCTGATGGGCGCAGAGAGGTATTCTTCCGCTATACCTATGCTACGGCGTCTTTATGTGATGCGGCGGCTCTCTTCATCAATCATATCAATGAGGGTGAAGATCTTAACGAGGAAAAGGCGATAATGATCGTTACGTTCGAGCGCGCTTTAAGCGTTTGTCCGAAATGCGGAAGAACGCTTTTGCATCCGGGTGCGGAATGTATTATGTGCCGCTCAAAGCTTAAGGTAGTAAAGCGACTTTCCAAATATGTATTGCCGCATACAAAAACACTTGTCGTTTGCGTGATACTCTCGCTTTTAACAACTGCTATGGCGCTCGTACCACCGGCTGTTACAGGTTATATAGTTGATGCGGTATTCGGCTCGGGCAGCTCCGAAAATGCTATCCTTAATGCGGTGGCAGATACTGTTGATAACAATAAATTAAAGCTTTTGCTTATAATGGTATCGTTTCTTTTTCTGTCCTTTTTGTTCCAATACGGCATAGGAATGATACGTGCATATCTTATGCGTTCTGTGGGTGATAAGGCAGTATCGGCACTGCGTAACGACATCTACCGCAAGGCACAGCATCTTCCCATGAAGTTTTATGATAAGACCTCAACAGGCTCGGTCATAAACCGTATCGCGAGTGATTCTTCAACGCTTCAGCAGTTCATGATGCGAATTACACAGGAAGCGGTAGTTCATGCGTTCCAGCTTGTCGGAATAGTGGTGGTAATGCTGGCACTCAATCCTATCTTAACTCTGCTTTCCTTGATACCTGTTGTTTTTATAGTAATTGCAACGAGGATATTTTCTAAAAAGATACGCCCGTATTACCGTAGGATATGGCGCAGATGGTCTTCGGTTTTCTCTACTCTTTCAGATACTATTCCGTGTATCAAGGTAGTAAAATCCTTTACAGGTGAAGCGCGCTCGGCGCAGAACTTCGAGGAAAAGAACGAAGAATGGCTTAAAATGGACCTTAAGATAGGCAAGCTTGCTTCGGCTTTTCCGCAGATAGTAGCCTTTCTTGTCAACTGCGGTACGCTTATAATCTGGGGAATAGGCGGAAGCAAGGTGCTTGGTGGTGAAGCAGGCTTTACCGCAGGTCTTGTAGTCTCGTTTATAACCTATTCCAATATGTTTTACGGTCCTGTTACCTTTTTTGCCAATCTCTCCGATTCGTTCCAGAGTGCCTTGGCTTCTACCGATAAGATACTCGATATTCTCGAGGCAGAGCCCGAGACCCACGCGCAGTCGCACGTGAAGCCCGATAAGCTTAAGGGCAAGATAGAGTTTTTGCATGTTGGATTTTCCTTTGACCGTTCCAAAAAGGTACTTGATGACGTGACCTTTACAATAGAACCGGGTGAGGTGGTCGGAATTGTCGGCACTACCGGTTCAGGTAAATCTACGCTCATAAATCTTATAATGCGTTTTTATGACGGATATACAGGTGAGATACTTGTGGACGGTCATAATATAAAGAATTTTGATCTTTCGTCATTCCGTGAGCAGATAGGCTATGTTCAGCAGGAACCGATGATGTTCAGTGATACAATATTCAATAACATTGCCTACAGTAAGCCTGATTCTACGGTGGATGAGGTAATAAATGCCGCAGATATTGCGAATGCTCACGGCTTTATCGCGCGTCAGCCCGATGCTTACGATACCGTGCTCGGTGAACGCGGAGTGGGCGTTTCGGGCGGTGAGAAGCAAAGAATCTCTATTGCTCGCGCCGTTTTGAAGGATCCGTCTATCCTCATATTTGATGAGGCGACTGCCGCAGTCGATTCTGAGACTGAGCATCTTATACAAGAGGCTATAGACCGTCTTATCGCAGGCAGAACCACACTTATGATAGCCCACCGCCTTTCAACATTGCGCCGAGCCAACCGAATTATCGTGGTAGATGGCGGAAGAATAGTTGAAAACGGCACGCCCGAGGAGCTTATGGCACTCAAGGGTAAATATTATAAGCTCGTTCAGATACAGTCTATGGCGGCAGATGCCGAGCGTATGCGCGAGGAGGAGAGACTATGAGCGATATAAAACGAATCTATGTTGATGCTGCATCGGTCATAACGAGCGGTGAAAATAATCTTGTTAACCTTAAAACGGCAGACGGAAAGGTATATGAAGCACTTGAACCGCGCAGACTTTTCCCTGTGAGCCGAGGAGATGTGTATATTACCTTGCTTGACGGTGAGGAAAAGGAAGTGGCTTTGATAAGGGATGTTTCAGAGCTTGAGGCTAAATCGGCAAAGGTTATAGAAAGCAGTCTTAACGATTATTATTTTGTTCCTTATATTTCAGCTATACTTTCGGCAAGCGAGAAATCGGGAACGCTTCATTGGCGCGTTGAGACTAACCGCGGTATAAAGGATTTTGATATCCGCAACCGCAATCATGATATCCGTATTTATTCCAATGGTTGTGTTCGTGTGCGCGATGCCGACGATAACCGCTATATTATAGACGATTACCGAAAGCTTGATAAGCATAGCCGCCATCTGTTGATAGCGGATCTGTAATGGCACGGATCTATATTGCTGCTGTATAATTGATCCTGTCACGATTTTATAAGCACTATTTTTATATCTATATCCATTGTAGGGGACGGGTCTTCCGTCCCTTTTTTGCATCTTTCGGCGGCGCACCTGTCCCTACAATGACACCACAACATTTGTTATACAACATTTATTCTTCAAGTATTTCTTTCAAGCGTTTTAATATGCGGCGCTCTGCCCGCGAGACCTGCACTTGAGTCATTCCAAGCAACTCGGCAGTTCGGCTTTGGGTAAGCCCTCTGAAGTATCTGCAATCCATAATTTTTCGATCCCTTTCATCAAGCATATCAAATATGGATGAAATGAGCAGACGGTCGGAAAGCTCGTCCTCGGGTCCGCTTACAGGAAGATCGTATTGCGATATTCCGTCGTCGCTGTCTGCGGTAAGCGATATAACAGGGCGCGCGGCGCATATTGCTTCTGCTATAAGCTCGGGGTCGGTATCAAGCTCACCTGCAAGCTCACTGACGGTAGGCTCGCGTCCAAGCTTTAAAGCCATCTGCTCTTTAGCTCTTGTGACTTTAAGGGAAAGCTCTTTAAGCGAGCGCGATATCTTAACGGCTCCGCCATCCCTGAAAAGACGCTTTATTTCTCCGAGTATCACGGGAACGGCATAGGTGGAAAAGCAAAGTCCCCTTGTATCGTCAAATGCATCGGTGGCTTTAATAAGACCGAGACACCCTGCCTGAAAGAGATCGTCGTACTCTATACCTCTGCCTGAAAAACGGCGGCAAAGCGAGTGTACAAGTCCTAAATTTTCCTCGATAAAACGGTCGCGCGCAGACTTATCCTTAACCATTTATGCTAAATCTCGGCTTAATGCGCTTTATCATTGTTACTGTAGTGCCCTTATTGGGTACAGAGCGCACCTTTAGCGTGTCCATAAAGCTTTGCATTACCGCAAAGCCGAGCCCTGCTCTTTCGCCGCCGACCGAGGAATATAACGGCTCCATTGCTTGCTTAATATCGGAAATGCCGCATCCGTTA
>JAFPCJ010000166.1 GCA_017423885.1 Clostridia bacterium
ATCAAACTCTCTAAAAAATTATATCTTAACACCTTTGTGTTAAAACCCTTTTAGATAAGCTTTTTAGCTCATTACTAATTCAAATGCTGACGCATTTTTTTGTCCTTGATTACTTAGATTTCTCTTAAGAATCGTCGGGTCCTTATTATCGTCGTTGTTTAATTTTCAAGGTCCGTTTTGCGGCCCCTTTTGTAGGGCGCCTGATTATAATACCACATCACCTTTTATTTGTCAAGCCTTTTTTTCAAATTTTTTTTAATTTTTTTAAAATTGTGGTTCTATTGTTTGGACATACCCAAGATGTTGTGGAATTAAGGTGATTTGAGCAAATATTTCTTTGAAAAAAACCGCTGTTTAAAAGTATTTTTAAAGAAATTTCAAAAAATTATTTTGTTTTTTTAAAAATAAAAACTTTACTTATAATGTAATTTAAAACTATTATTATGATCTGTGCTATGATCTTTACAGGCATATTCGGCAGCTTTGCAAGATCTATAAAAACAAAAAGTATGGCTTCTTCAATTAAAAGCGTCAAAAGTCTGCCTGCATAGAAAGAGAGCGCTTCGGTCAATACCTGCGCGACTCCCTTTTTGTCGGAACGGAAAACCACGCTTTTATTTGTAGCATACGCCACCGCCACCGATATTATCCATGAAAGAATATTGGCTATCAGTATATTAATGTCTGCAAGCTCTGTAAAAACGGCGTAAGTAATTATGCTGATTAAAGTGGTAACTCCGCCGAAAACAAGATAGAGAATCTGCTCTCTATACCTATTATATATATTGACAAGCTTATTCATTGTCATTCTCCGAGGTGCGTTCAGAAATTATAAATCGCGGACGCGCCTTGCTCTCAAGATATATCTTACCGACATACTCGCCTATAACTCCAAGGCTTAAAAGCTGTATTCCGCCAAGGAAGCAGATTATGCTGACTGTAGACGCCCAGCCTGCCGTACCGTTTCCGATAATTCCCGTAATGAACGACCACATAAGTCCGACAACACTTATCAGCGCCACTATCATTCCGAATACCGTTATCAGCCTTATCGGGCGTATAGACAGACTTGTTATGCCGTCTATTGCAAGCTTAAGCATCTTCTTAAGCGGATAGTGTCCCTCGCCCGCGAGCCGCTCATGGCGCTCATATTCAACGCATGTGCTTTTAAAGCCGACCATTGGCACCATTCCGCGCAGGAATATATTTACTTCCTTAAATTCACGTAAGGCTTTGAGCGCACGCGAGGACATCAGGCGGTAATCGGCGTGATCGTATACTATCTCCGCACCCATAACATTCATCAGCTTATAAAAACCGCGTGCAGTGTTGCGCTTAAAGAATGTATCGGTATCGCGGCGGCTTCGCACACCGTAGACCACCTCTGCGCCGTTTGCGTATTCTTCAAGCATTTTATCCATTGCGTTGATATCGTCCTGACCGTCACAATCAATAGAAATTGCAACATCGCATTTGTCCGCAACCTCATGAAGTCCCGCAAGCAAAGCGTTCTGATGTCCGCGGTTACGGCTGAGCGAAATACCCTCATATCTTTCATCTTTACCCGAAAGACTGTTTATTATCTGCCATGTATTATCTGCACTGCCGTCATTCACGAAAAGGATACGACTGTCCGCCGTTATATAATCCTTTTGCGTAAGCTCTTCAAGCTTTTGCAGAAACATAGGAGCAGTTACCGGCAAAACCTCCTGCTCATTATAGCAAGGGATAACAACATAAAGTCTCGGTTTCATTTTGATCTCCATTCTTTTTATTTCACCACGCGGCAATGCGTATGCCCATAATACTTCAGCGCTTCTATCGCACTGTCATCTATTATTTCACCGCACATAACAATAGGAATCGCAGGCGGACAGGAAACGCCTGCAGATGCAAGTATTCTGCCCTTACATTTTTCAACCTCAAGCTTCTCGGACGGCGACATCATCGCTTCTCTTACTGACATTGCCTTTTGTTTTGGAGTTGATGCAGGAGCCTTTTGATTGAGCGCAGCCTTTTTAGGAATACTTAAAAGCGCTTGACAAAGTCGGTCAAGACCGCACTCCCCTGTTTCGGGAGTAAGCATCATTACAAGATGGTCGGCATCGGCAAATTCACACTCGATATTCTCCGCCGCCAACAGCATGGCAAGCTCTTCACCCGTATATCCGTAAGACTTTGAAGCAACCGTAAGCTTAAGCGGCTCTTTGCCCAAAAGGGTGTAGCCGTGCGCTGAAAGCCTTTGCCCGAGATTCGAGACCGCCGCCGTAAAATCCGAAAGTCTTTCAGAATAACCTTGAGAAAGATATTCGTTTGCGGCATCGAGCGACTGCAATATAAGATATGAGGGACTTGTTGAAGCAAAGACCGACATTGCTGTTTCGGCATATTCTTCAATAATATCAGGCGACGAGGCAGATAAATGAAGATATGCGCCGCCCGTAAGCACAGGAAGCGTTTTATGAGCCGAATCACAGCAGATATCCGCGCCAAGGGTTATCGGATGAAGCGAGGTTTCAAGAAAACGCAGATAAGCGCCATGCGCGTTATCGACAGCAAGCAGGCAGTCATGCTTTTTACAGACCGCTGACAGCGCCGAAATATCTGCAATATTTCCGAGATAATCGGGACTTGTAATATAAACCGCCGCAGGCTTTGTGTCAGCCGTATTAAGATAATCGTCAAGTATATCTGCTGTTATCTCACAGCTTATGAGACTTTCTGACCGCGCAGGATATATCCATTGCGGATCAATGCCCACAAGTCCGCAAGCTGTCATAAAGCTTTTATGAGCGTTTCTTCCTGCGAGAACTACAGGCGGCTTCTCGCACGCGCGCGCGTACATATATATAATATATAGCATTGCGCGAATTGCAAGGGATGAGCCTTCGGTAGAATAAAGCGTTCTTTTGCTTGAGAAAAGTGCAGCGGCATTTTCCTCGCTTTGCTTTATTATACCCTTTGAGCTATACAATACATCCGCGCCGCTGATCTCGGTTATGTCAAAAGGCTCTCCGTGTTCCCCTTTTCCCTTATGACCGGGCATGTGCAGACGAAGCGCATTTTGCCGAGCATAGCGCTCTAAAAAATCTACTATCGGAGTATTCATGCTTCCGATACCGTTTTAGCCGCTTCAAGCATTATTGCACATTCCATTCTCTTGCGGAAAAGGTCACAACCGTAGCTGTATATTCCGTTTACCGAGCCGGTAGCATGATAAGCATTTGCGGCGCATCCGCCCGAGCAGTAAAGCTTTGCCCAGCAATCCTTGCATTCGGGGCGGGTATATACGTTACAAGCGGCAAATTCATCCTGAATGGCGGTATTGTCAACACCTGTCCATACATTTCCGAGCTTGAACTTCTCCTCGCCTACAAACTGATGGCAAGGATAAAGGTCGCCCCAAGGAGTGACCGCCATATACTCCGTACCCGAGCCGCAACCCGAAATACGCTTATAAATACAAGGTCCGCTCTTAAGGTCAAGCATATAATGATAGAAGGTAAACGGTTTGCCCTGCTTATGGCGTTCGAGCATCAAAGACGCCAATTTTTCGTACTGCTCAAGTACGATCGGCTTATCCTCTTCGGTAAGCGCGGACGGATCGTCGGCAGAGCATACCACGGGCTCCATGCTAAGCTCTGTAAACCCAAGGTCAAGCATTTCCTTTATATCATTAAGAAAATCGGGGTTTGCATGAGTAAAGGTGCCGCGCATATAGTAATTTTTATTTCCGCGTTTTTCAACAAAGCGTTGAAATTTCGGAACTATCTTTTCCCAGCTGCCGTTACCCGAATAGTCCACTCGGAAGCGGTCATGAATTTCCTTGCGACCGTCAAGACTTAATACCACATTGCTCATTTCGCGGTTGGCAAAATCTATTACATCGTCATCCACAAGCACGCCGTTAGTAGTAAGTGTAAATCTGAAATTCTTTTTACACTCCTTTTCGCGCTTTCTGGCGTAAGCTACAAGCTCCTTTATCATATCAAAGTTCATAAGCGGCTCTCCGCCAAAGAAATCGACCTCAAGATTGGTTCTGCCTGCAGAGTTTTCAATAAGAAAATCAAGCGCACGCTTTCCGACCTCAAGGCTC
>JAFPCJ010000167.1 GCA_017423885.1 Clostridia bacterium
GATACAAAAATTTATTGAGAAAAATGGATTATAAATTTTAAAGAGTTTTGTATTTTTACAACAGCACCTTCTATGGATGCCATGCTTCGCATGAAGAATATGATAAAGAAAAATTGAGGATTTTTTCTATGAAATACAGGAAATGGCTCAAAAATAATACTTGTTCGCTTGAGGGTAAGACTGTGGCGCTTACAGGTGCTACGGGTGGTATCGGCAGGGAACTGTGCAGATACATTTTAAGTCTTGGCGGAAAACTTTTGATGCTTGATAGGAATATGAAGCGCTCACTTGCTTTGCGTGAAAGACTTTTAAAAGATTTTCCGCAAGCGTCAATATTTAATATACCGCTTGATCTTGAGAATATTGATTCGGTGAGGGCGGCGTTGGAGCTTTTGCGTAAGGAAACGCCCGATGTTTTTATTCATAACGCGGGAGCCTATAGCATACCGCGCCACAAGTGCAGTACGGGGCTTGACAATGTTTTTCAGATAAACTTTGTGTCGCCTTATTATATCACCCGTGAGCTTTTAAAGCTTGGAAGGGATATAAAAATAGTAGCGGTCGGAAGTGTTGCTCACAGATATTCCGTAACCGATGCCGAGGATATTGATTTTTCAAAGCGCAAAGCATCAAGTCTCGTTTACGGAAACGCAAAACGCTATCTTATGCTGTCATTTTGGGCGCTTGCAAAGGAAGAAAAGCACATTTCGGTGGCTCATCCGGGTATTACGCTTACAAATATCACCGCGCATTATCCGCCGTGGCTTTTTGCGATAATAAAGTATCCTATGAAAATTATTTTCATGCACCCTAAAAAGGCGGCGCTTTGCATCATAAAAGGCATATTTGAAAACGGTGATGCAAACGAATGGATAGGACCTCGTATTTTTGATGTTTGGGGACTTCCTCGAAAAGGTAAGCTTCGGGGTATTGATACTGCCGAAATAGCAAGGGTATCTGAAACGGCAGAAAAAATATATGTAAAGCTGGAGGAAGGATATGCTTAATAAATGCATAGAACTGTTTTTAAGCTTTTTTAAGATCGGTGCTTTTACCTTTGGCGGCGGTTACGCGATGGTTGCACTTATTGAGAATGAATGTGTTGAGCGTAAGAAATGGATAACTCACGATGAAATGATGGATGTTACGGTTATTGCAGAGTCTACACCCGGTCCTATATCAATAAATTGTGCGACCTTTGTGGGGTATAAGTACGCAGGACTATTAGGTGCGGTCTCGGCTACCCTCGGGGTGGTCGTTCCTGCCTTTGTGATCATTTTCGTTATAGCAACACTGCTCGAGAATTTTCTTGATATAAAATGGGTGGCAAATGCTTTTAAGGGAATTAAGCAGGCGGTTGGGATACTTATAATAGGTGCTGCGGTGAAAATGATAAAAAAGGGAATATCCACAATGCGGCAGGCAGGTATACTGGCTTTCGCGTTTGCCGTAACGATGGCTATAAATTTGTTTTCCGTAAGGCTCTCTACCATAACTCTTATACTTATTGCCGCGGTAGTAAGTCTTGCTGTGTATGAGGTTGGGCGCATACGCGGAAAGGGGAAGAAGTGATGATCTATATAGAGCTTTTGATCGGCTTTTTAAAAGTAGGACTTTTCTCCTTCGGCGGTGCGTATGCCGCGATACCACTTATCAGAGATGTTGTGCTTTCTTACGGCTGGATAGACGAAGAAAAGCTTTCGTATATGATAGGAGTCAGCGAAAGCACACCGGGTCCTATAATGGTTAATATTGCGACCTATGTAGGTACCGAGCAGGGCGGTGTTTTTGGGGCTGTGGTTGCCACGCTTGCGGTTATATTTCCTGCTTTTGTTATTATTCTGCTGATTATGGCTGCGTTTAAGGGACTTATCAAAAACGAACGCTTTAAAGCGGTGATAGATGGAATTAAGCCTTGCGTTATAGGCATAATACTTGCAACAGGTGCTTACATGATTTTAAGCAACTGCTTTCAGTTGTCGGGCAAGGTGAGTGCTGATTGGCGAGCCTTGACCATAACACTTGTGCTTGTGATGTATGAGTTTTTTATTAGAATTAAGTTCAAAAGAAAGTCTTCACCGCTTGTTCTTATATCCGCATCTGCGGCAATGGGAATGGTTTTGTATGGAATATAATATCAGAACATAAAAATACGCCATCGAAGCAAAATCCTCGATGGCGTATTCTTTTATTTTACCATAAGCTCGCAGATGAGTGAGCTGTATTCTACGGGGTCGGCAACCGATTTGCCGCCGATGAGACAGCCTTGAGCATAGAGCAGCTTTGCGTATTTTGTCAGAGTGTCCTTATCATCGGGATAAAGACTCTTGAGCTTTTGAGCGATAGGATGCTCGGAATTGATCTCGAGTACAGTCTGCGCTTTTACTTTGTTTTCCGAAGCTCCCGGCATGGAGTTGAGAGTTTTTTCCATCTCAAGGGAAATTCCGCCCTCGCTTGTAAGGCAAACAGGGTGATTTTTGAGCTTTGAAGTAAAGCGGACTGCGTTGACCGCGTCACCCAAGGCTTCCTTCATGGCTTCGAGCATATCCTTTGAGTCGGTATTCTCGGCTTCAATAGCCTTTTTCTCATCCTCGGTTGTAAGGTCGAGACTGTCGTCACAGATGTTTACAAAGGTTTTGCCGTCATACTCGTTCATCATCTTGAGGGCGAACTCGTCTACATTCTCTGTAAGGAAGAGAAGTTCATAGCCCTTTTCGCGGATGGCATCGCATTGCGGAAGCATTTCAATCTTTTCAACCGTTTCTCCGCAGGCATAGTATATGCTCTTCTGATCCTCGGGCATACGCTCTGTATATTCCTTAAGGGTTACTGCCTTTTTCTCAAAAGAGGAAACGAACAACAGCAGATCCTTGAGCGTGTCCTTGTGCATGCCGTAATCATTATATATACCAAACTTGAGCTGAATTCCAAAGGCTTTAAAGAAGGCTTCGTAGGCTTCACGGTCGGTCTTGAGCATCTTTTCAAGCTCGCTCTTTATCTTCTTTTCAAGTGTTTTGGCGATGAGCTTGAGTTGTCCGTCGTGCTGGAGCATTTCGCGAGAAATATTAAGGGAAAGATCCTCGCTGTCAACAAGTCCCTTTACAAAGCTGAAATAGTCGGGAAGAAGATCAGCGCACTTATCCATTATAAGGACGCCCTTGGAATAAAGCTGCAGACCCTTTTCATATTCCTTGGTGTAGTAATCAAACGGAGTGTGCTTGGGGATGAACATGAGTGCGTTATAGGTTGCCTGACCCTCGGTCTTGGTGTGGATAACGCGTGCAGGAGCCTCGAAATCATAGAACTTTTCCTTGTAGAAGGAGTTGTAATCCTCGTCAGTTACCTCACTCTTGCTCTTTTTCCAAAGCGGTATCATGCTGTTAAGGGTGCGGATCTCGGTTACATCCTCGTACTCGCCCTCTTTGCCCTCGACCGGCTTTTTGGTGGTAAACTCCATGCGGATAGGGTGGCGGATGTAATCTGAATATTTGCGGATAAGTGAGCTGATGCGGTACTGATCGAGGAATTCGCTGTATTTTTCATCCTCGGTATCGTCCTTGATGTGCATGGTGACGATGGTTCCGAAGCTGTCCTTGTCGCAGGGCTTGATGGTGTAGCCGTCAGCTCCCTTTGATGTCCAGCAGAAAGCCTCGTCACTTCCGAAGGCTTTGGTTTCAACCGTTACGCAGTCACTTACCATGAACGCTGAATAGAAGCCGACGCCGAACTGACCGATAATATCAACGTTTTCGGTTTTTTCGTTTTCATTCTTGAAAGCAAGCGAGCCGCTTTTTGCGATAGTACCGAGATTTGTATCAAGATCATCCTCGCTCATGCCGCAACCGTTATCGATAACACGGATGGTGCGAGCATCCTTATCAAGCTCTATGCGGATCTCAAATTCATCGGCTTTAAGCCCAACCGAGGAATCGGTAAGCGAACGGAAATAAAGCTTGTCGAGCGCATCGGAGGC
>JAFPCJ010000168.1 GCA_017423885.1 Clostridia bacterium
CATCCATTGTTACAGAGGGGCAAATGCTCTTTGCGCCGAGATAGAAGGAAGTATAGCCGGATATAACCTCAGCAAAGGTAAATGCGCCAACATAGCCCATCTTTGCCTTGTCTGCAGTGATCTTGCCATCCTTGATCATCTCGTTGAGCTTCATACCTGCAGCAACACCTGCAAGATAACGGCCCTCATAGATGGAAGCGAATGCATTGTGGAAATTCTTAACGCCTGCAGTATGAGCCTGAGTACCGGTAGCATGGCAGAACTGTACATCAGGATACTTCTTAGCAGCGTCAATAAGGAAGGACTCATGACCGAAGGAGTCTGCGAAGATAATATCACAGCCCTCAACCTCTACAAGCTCAACGGCTGCATCGTAGCAGTCCTTGGACTCGGGAATCTGAGTCTTCTGAGCGTACTGTACGCCCATCTCATCACAAGCAGCCTTAGCAGCAACCATGAAGTTCTTATCATAGGTAGACTGCTCATCGTGAAGGAAGATAAAACCAACCTTCAGGTCGGACTTCTGAACGTCAGCATCCGAACCGGTGTTCTTTGCGCCACAGCCTGCAAAGCAGAAAAGCATAGCTACGGCCAAAAGAAGTGCGATCAACTTTTTCATTTTTGTTTCTCCTCTTTTTGAAAAAATTTTTATGTAAATATTATTTACATACATTTTTAAAATCAGAAAATTATTTTCTGAATGTAACCGAAGTATCAGACATTTCCTCAACTATTGCCAAGGACTCTACCCTGATACCCTTTTCACGCAGAGCATCTCCACCGTGCTGGAAGCCTTTTTCGATAGCAATGGCGGCTCCTGCAAGTCGGGCTCCTGCCTGCGAGATTATATCAACAAGACCCTCGATAGCACGACCGTTTGCCAGAAAATCATCAACTATCAGCACACAGTCATCCTTGCCGAGATATTCCTTTGATACCACGATATTATAATCGGTATTATGAGTATATGAATGGACGACAGTTCTGTATTGCTCGCCCGAAAGATTGCCGGTATGATGCTTTTTGGCAAAAACCGCAGGAACATTCATTGCCGCGCTTGCCGCAACGGCAATAGCGATGCCCGAAGCCTCGATAGTAAGTATTTTTGTAACACCTGCATCCTTATAAAGGCGGGCAATCTCCTTGCCCATCTCCATCAAAAAGGCCACATCAAGCTGCTGATTCAAAAAGGAGCCGACCTTGAGGATATGACCGGGAAGTACCGTACCCTCTTTAAGTATTTTCTCTTCCAAAGCCTTCAAGCAAAGTCCCCCTTTTTTCCAAAAAACAAAAACAGACCGCCCGAGTTACCGATCTGCCGTATTTACAAGGATATATTAACACAAACTCACCCTAAAGTCAACAAGTTTTGACAAACCGATTCAACTTCGTAAAGTGTGACAAAATACCCAAGAACAAACAGGTATGAATATATAAATATGCTATATATGCCTGTTCGCCCTCGGGGAACCACTAAATATTGTTATCCTGTAATTTGGTCCGCAACATATATACCCATAGCACCCGACTGCGAAAGACCGCGGCAGATACCGCTGCCGTCGCCTATGATATAAACATTGTCAATAAGCTCGAACTTATCGTTTTTGAATACGGGACGAATGGAATAATACTTGCTTTCACAGCCGTAAAGCAGGGTATCATCGTTGGCAGTACCCGGAGCCACCTTATCGAGCGCATAGATAGTCTCGATGATGTTTGTAAGAATACGGTGGGGCAAAACAAGCGAAATATCGCCTGCAGTTGCCTTAAGGGTAGGCACAACGGTGTTCTGCGAAAGTCTGTGGTCGTTGGTGCGTCTGCCGCGCACAAGGTCACCGAAGCGCTGAACGAGCACGCTTCCCTTACCTATCATATTGGCAAGACGCGAGATATTCTCGGCATACTCGGTAGGCTGATTAAACGGCTCTGTAAAGCGAATGGACGAAAGAATTGCAAAGTTGCAGTTATCGGTC
The DNA here is from genome assembly GCA_017423885.1 of Clostridia bacterium. The sequence goes on from JAFPCJ010000168.1 coordinate 1,974, forward strand.
TTCTTATCTGCCTCGGCATAGGAATGACCGTTTGCGGTGATTATGCCGTGGTTATTCTCCGCCGAAACAAGTCCGCCCTTGTTAAAGCAGAACATACGGCATCTGTCCTCAAAGGTCTTGGTCTTATAAAGTATCTTCGGCTCATATATCCTATCGGAAAATTCCTTCCAGATGATATCCTTCATCTCTACACGCACGCCGATATCAATATGATTTGAGCGCATCGGAACATCAAAGCTACGGCAGAAATCAGCTACGAAATTAGCGCCGCCGCGTCCTGTTGCGATGATTATATTTTTGGCTTCAAGGCTCTCACCGTTGGTATAATGAAGAGTATATCCGTTCTGAGTTTTCTCGACCGAGGAGCAATCGAAAAAGGTAAAAAGCTTTGTGCCCTCGGCTTCAATGGCACGGATAAGGTTTTGCATGGTAAGGTAATTATTATCCGTTCCGAGATGCTTGACGTTCATATCAAGCAGTCGCAGATTATTCTGCAGACACTTAAGCTTCAGCTCCTCATTAGAAAGGTAGACCTTGGGAACACCCGAGGTGCAGTACTCATTGAGTATCTTATCGACCTCATCAATATATCGGTTAGCACGCTCATCCCCAAGCTCCTCGCCGAGAGTTCCGCCGTAAGCCGTACCAAGGTTGAATTTACCGTCCGAAAAAGCGCCTGCGCCTGCATAACCGCTGGTTATACTGCAGGTCTTGCAATGGATACAGCCCTTTTCCTTGCCTGCAGGACAATATCTTTTTTCAAGACTGTTGCCGCGCTCGGTAATGGCAATACTCATTTCAGGGGCGTTTGCATGCAGACGGTAAGCTGCCATAAGACCGCCTATTCCGCCACCTATTATCACAGTATCAAAGCTTCTGTTTTCACTCATTTATATCACTCCCGATTATTTAAGCGCACAAAAAGGGACTGCATGCCCAAAAGGAATGCAGTCCCTACTGCCTATTAATTTTAATGCATAAAAAGCAAAATGTCAAGAGGTATATTTAGCCTTTATATATCACCCAAAGACTGTCACCCGAAATGCACTTTTCTCCGCTGACCGCCTTACCGTTATAGTATATAGTCGGCTCACTTGCAAGGTCAAACGGACCAAAGCGCAGGGTGAGCCCCTCAATCTCCTCGCCGTTTTTCAAGGCAAGGTCTATCGACTGGCTGTTGTTTTCAGGGTAAGATACCTCAATATCCACCGTAGCTTTGCTTGCCATAACGCAGAAATCCTTCACCTTATAGCTCCAGCCTCGCGGCAGTCTCGGATATATCGAAAGTTTTCCGTCCCTTACGGCGGAGATACCGAGTATTGCAAGCAAGGTCTTAAGACCCTCTGCTTGCTGAACAAGGTTACCAAGGTCTCCCTGACGGCGAATAGCGCCCAAGCGGTTTGAATAGCTTCCTCCCTCGGGAACAATAAAGGGAAACGGCAGACGCGGTGCATAGCAAAGTTTTGTTAGACGGTTAACAAGAAGCGTAGCATCGTCCATACGGTCGTTAAGCAACGCATTCTGGGTTATCATACTCGTATTATAACCGAAACCGCCCGACGTATCATACGGTATTTCAAGACTCTTTTCAACATCATCGCGGTAGGTATTGAGAGATATCTTCTTTAGCTCCTCAGGTATACCGCAAAGGTCCCAACCGTAAAAATCGGCACACATTGTAAGCACAGGGTCGTGATAGAAGCCGAAGCACTCCTTTTTCCACTTTCCGCCTTCGGAAAAATGCTCTGTCATAGCCTTTTCCATTTTTTGAGCGGTAGACTCCCAATGCTTCGCCTTATCAACAAGACCGATGCTTTCAGCCATTTTTGCATAGCCGCGAAGTCCCAGAGCGCAAAGCATATTGCAGTAAAGCGTATGCTCGTTCATTCCTGCCTCGCTCTCGGCGTAAAGAAGACCGTCCCTTGCGAGCGACAACTCGGGATTTTCAAAGCACCAATCTATCCATTCGGCAGTACTCAAAACTGCATCAAGCTGACTTTTCAGCCATTCCTCGCGGTTTTCGGCATTAAGCCACGCAAAATAATTGGAGAGCATCATAAAGCCGTGACCGTCGGTCTCCTGATTTCCAAGATTCTGATACTCCTCACCGAAGCGCTCTTTAGTATACTTCGTAGGCCATCCCCAATCAGGCACAAGTGTTTTAGAATAAAACAACGGCATATTGGGTACCACCTCTGCATGAGCAGGTATACTCTTACCGCCGAAGGTAAGACCACTTTCAGGGAAGTACATCATATAACGGTTGCCCGCCTCGGCGCCTCGGCGCGCGGCATCGTATTCGCCAAGCTGAGCGAGCGTTATAATAGCTCTGCCTGCATCGCGCGAATAGAAGAAATCATAATAATTACCACAACTGATGTACGGACCGAAACCGCAGTATCTCCAAGAGGGAGCGCGCTTGAAGGACGTATGAATAAATCCGTCCTCATCCGTTCTTTCTACAAGAATACGCTTATTTTCAGCATAAACCGCCGTAGCGATATCAGCTTCTGCGCTTCCCTCAAATTTTACAAACGGAGCATTTTCGTCTACGCTGTAATCAATCGGAGAAGCAAAATCCTCCTCAAAGGTAAGTGTCGCGCGATTGATAGCGTCAAGACTAGCGAGCATTTCCTCGGTTATGGGCGACACGGAATTCACCGTATGAGCTGACAAAAATTCAAGCGACTCAATGGTGACGATATCGCCGTAAAGTTCTTTTTCGTCATTGGCTGCGAGCAACTCGAAAAACACGGGATGTCCGCCCTTTTGCTCATTGCCCGAAAAGCTTACCGATTTAATAGGAAGACTTCTCGGTCTTATTCCGAGCAGGTATTTCGGTGCATCCTCAAAAGCACCGTAAAGCTGTAAGGCCTGCTTTAGCGCCGATATCAATTCGGAATCGTTTTCATCCTCGTTTTCCGACTTAAAAGGAGCGCATTTTTCAGACCAAACCTCGCCGTGAAACCAAAGGGTGATGCCCATTATAAGCGGTATTTCATCGACTTCGCCGCACGAATATTCGATTTTTATTTTGCCCATATCATCGCCGATAAAGCGGCTCTGTTTATCGTCAGACGAGCCCCACATAAGGCACCCCGTGGATTCGCTGTGGTATCCGCCCGTAAGGTAAAGGCGGCTTGCCGAAGCGTTGATGCTCAAGGGTTGAGAGATGTTTTCTATTTTAAATATTTTCATCTGCAACACTGCTTTCTTTGTAGTTTACTCGTAATCCTCCAAGCGCCATTCATCCAACCAATCGATATAAACCATACCGTTCGGATGCTCTTCGCTCGGTTCCTCAAAGCGCAAGGGCAACCAGACGTAATCGGCAACCGAAGTATTAAAGCCGTATTTCGCCAAGCCCCCTATAAAATCGGACATTTCCTCGTTGACCTCGATATCGCGGTCGGGATGGAATGCGCGCTCATAAACAGGAGCGTAGTCCTCGTACTTTAAGTCCATATACATAGGCACCCAACGGTCGGCGCAAGCAATATACAGATCCTTTTTATTCGGAACCTTGAACACCGAGGATATCTGCGAGTGAAAAGACGTGCGGGTAAGATCGGCAGGATGGGGGTCACCCAATACCGTGAACGGGCCGTGCCACGTATCGGCAACAGCCACCTCGGAAGGATTGGGGAAATAGCCCGTAGTTCCCGAGGTCACAAGATAATGCTTCCCTTTACGCATAAAATGCGCGGTAGCCTCGCGTGTAAACGGAGGACCCGAATGGGGAAAATGGGTCGAATAATAGCCTGTAACATCGGTATAATCATCGGTAAGATCGGCGCAGATGGTTTCGGTATGTGCGCGCTCAAAATAGTAATACGCCTTGCCATCGGGTGCGACGGCGAGATCAAAATCGCCACCGCTCATACCAAGCGGCAAAAGACCCTCGCGCACGATAGTATACGGACCGAGAATATTATCGGCTGTTAGCACGATCTCCTTTTGCTTACCGTCTTCGTTATGGCTGATTTTAAGCCAAGCCACAAACTTGCGGGTCTGCTCGTTATAAATGATATGAGGACGGTCCATTGCGGCTGAAGGATGAAGCAAGGAGCTTTCATTCTCAAGATCGGGCGGAATTATAACTCCCATATCCTCCCAATTATACAGGTCATTGGAACGGTAGCACCTTACTCCCCAATGCCATATATTGCATTTGCCGTCACTTTTTTCTTTATTCTCGCCGTAAAAATAATACACACCGTCTACGCATATCACCGAGCCGCCGTGGGCTTGTATGCGCTTGCCCTCGGTATCATACCAGACGCAGCCCGGTTTAAATGAATCATACATACTTGTTTTCTCCTTTTGACAAAAACCATGTTGTATATGGGTTTCCGCTGACACCTGCGGCGTAAAGGTCACAAGCAGTAAATTCGCCGCATTTACTTTCAATTTTAAAGACGCCTCCACCAAGATAGCCTTTTTCAATGAAGGTGACCGAAAGCGTGTCAACGTCTACATCGGGAATATTCTCCCATTCGTTGACATCGTCATAATACGGATCAAAGCACATAAGCAAAGGTCCGCAAAATACCGATATCTTGCCCTCGTAATCGCGCTCTCCGCGCATGATTCGGGGAGAAAAATCGAAAATGAGTATTATTTCATCGCCGTCACTCACTGCAAGCTCATAATAAGCACCGCTCTGCACTCTCACGCTTTCGCCCTTATGGTAAATAACAGTTTCCTTTGACCACTCAGGGATGCGGAGCATAACGGTACGCGAGCCGCCGCAGAATGTGAGCTTTACGGTATTGTTGTACGGATATTCGGTCTGCTGAACTATCCTGAAAGCCCCATCATCAAGCGAAAAAGAGCCAGCACCGTAGTAATTCAGATACACTCTGCCTTCTTTATCGGTCATACAGCCCCACTCGCCCAGCATTCCGAAGGCGCGCGGCGCATTTACCGAACAGCAGTTAAGGTCGGGAGAACCCGGCAGACACTGAAAGCCTATCTCATGATAATTAGCGCGCTTATAGCCCTCCATCGGGGTATTATAGGTAGACCATCTTCCCGAGGGCGAAAATGAGCCGAGCATGGAATTAAGGAAGCTCCATTCAAGCACGTCTGCCGCCCTCACATCCTTGCTCATACCGAGAATATCAAGTGTAAATGCCATATATGCTATGACACAGCAGGTCTCTATAGGTCCGTTTTCAAAAGGATGACCTATTGCCTGCTCATGGGTTGAAAAGCCACCTGTATTATGCACATCGGTACGGGTTATGCTCTCCCATATCTGCAAAGCCGCCTTTTTATAGTTTTCATCGCTTGTTGCATAGTACATATCGACAAAGCCCTCTATTGCATGAAGGCTTTCCCAGCGTGGCTTGGGGGTAAGATAAAATTCGGTATCGGAAAGCGCCATACGCAGATAGTCCCCCGCAGGCTCTCTTTCCATATCCTTTTCAATCTTCAGTGCAAAATCGCGGTAGCGCTCATCGCCTGTTTTACGGTAAAGTCTGGCAAAGGCGTGATAGGGTGCAAGATTCATATCCTGCCAGCCTGTATCATGAAGCGTAAGTCCATCCTCGCCGTAAAACTTATTCATAAAGCAATCAGCTATCCTTATTGCGGCGCTGAAAGCATTGTTGTCACCGCTTACCTCATACCAAGCAAGCAGACCCTGAATCACATGGTAATTTGACCATGCATCCCAAGTGTCTGTAGGTTCAAAATTTGAATTTTTATCGAAAAAATACTTTGATTCGGCTCCCTTGCCGCTCAACTGATATTCTTCAGACCAAGCGCCGAGATATCCGTTTTCCTGCTGATAGGCAAGCATTTCCTCAACAAAGCCGCGCAGATACTCCCCCAACGCCTCGTTATGAGTAAAGGCATATATCTGCGAAGCGGCGGTAAGGTACTTGCCTGCAAACTCGCCCGACCACATCATCAGCTTGCGGTAGGGCTTTTTGTTTGCATCGCGATACATATCAAGGATAGCAGGATTGGTCTCCCTGATGTTTAAAAGCCAACGTTCGGTGACGTTTTTTAGCAACGCGCCCACCTGACCGCCCACATTAAATGAGCGGTCTGAAACGCGGTAAAGCTTAGGCTCTGCCATAGTTTATGCTTTTTTCTTTGCAATAAGCAGACGGTCTGCCATCGGCATCTGACGCTTGGGTAACAGCAGCTCGCCGTTTTCGTCAACGGTAAATTCTCCGTCCTTCTTAACTTCGCCGGTAAGAGGATTGAACCATTCAACCTCGAAAACATCGCCTGCATTGAGGTTCTTTACATATACATCGGTGGTGTATTCTTTGTCTGTCCAGCCTACGTAATATGCCGCAAGCTCGTCCTTATCCGCCGAGACCTTTGCCGCAACATCACGCATAGAGCCAAGAGGATTGGTAAGACGGACATGGTCGCCGGCTTCAAGCTTCCACCATGAAAGGCGCTCAAAAGCCTTACGCAGGTATCCGAAATGGATAGCGCCGGGGAGCAATACTGCATCATACCACGGAATCGGCCACCAAGGTGGTACTACCTGATGATAGTCATCGGTATCCCAGTTAGCATCCCATACGCCCTCGGCGCCGTAGGTTATACCGAAACTGCCGTGGATAACTGCCATGTAAGCCTGCTCACGCGAAAGCGGCTCGCGGACCTCCCAAATGCCCTCATACGCATGCTCCGATTCAAGTATCGGCTTTGTCGGGGTGCGGTCATAGTAATAGCGCCATACATTACGTTCGAGCATGTGCGACACATGACCTGTCTGGATCATGACCATATCATACCAAGGCTCATCGCGGAAATAATCGGCATTTATCTCTCTCTGTGTGGGATCATCAACAAAGTTTTCACCGCAGCCGTGGATAGTGGTAACATGGGCATAAGCGTCCTCGGCTTCGAAGACCTTACCAACCTCGCCCCAAAGCTTATAGCCGAACTCACCTGCAACAAACCATACTACCGGCAATGCAGAATAACGTGCTATTATGTAAGAAGTGATTTTTTTGTAGCCCTCAACATTTTCCTCTGTAATATATCTTCCCCAATCAATACCGAGACAGGGAGTGATACCCTTGGAAACAAGGTAGCTTATACGGATATCTGTATTCTTGAAGAAATCGGGGTTTATAAGCTCAAATGCCTCACCCTGCCAAAACTGTCCGCCCTCGTTAGAGGTGCCCTTACCGTCGCAGTCGCTATGTGCAGATGCAAAGAAGTTCATCTGATAAACGGTATAGCCCTGTATTGCTCTGAGATCTGCCATACCGTGGAACATGGTCTTGAAAAGCGGAGAATTGGACTCATAAAGGCGCTCTCTGCCGCCTAATGCCAGCCAATGAGTATCAGCAAGCCAGAAGAAGGGTGTGCCGTCGTTATACTCAAGATAGCGGTTGTTCTCCGAGGTCTTTAAGAAGCCGTGAATGTAAAGCGGATTTTCACCCTCGTAGGCTACTGCCTCAAGCTCACCGTTTGCGCCCTCGCTACCGTCCGAGAAAGTAATATCATAGTTCCATACACCAAGCTTGTTCGGTGCAAAGCGGACTACCCACTCACCGTCACCGTTCCAGAAGCCCTTAAGCTCCATGACGGTACCGTCTGCCGCGGTGAAAACACCCTTAACGCTTACATCCTTATAGGGGTTAGCGTAAGTATTTCCGTTTTTAACGGAAATATCGGTATAGTTCCATAAAGCGATCTTTTTCATAAGTATCTACTCCTCAATTTTTATATATGCATAATAATATGCATTGATTTTTTTGATCTTTAAAAGTGTTGCGTTGGTCTTTATATCGTCTGACTTAAAGGGACCTACTCGTATATATTCGGGTGCAACACCCGAAACTGACATACTGTAAGCGGTATCGCCGCTTTGAGCATACCACGGCAGATCCTTACCGCGCTTATAGCGAAGCGAGGTTTTTTGTCTTTTGCCGTTTACGAAAACAAAAGCATCCTTTGCCGAAAATTCTGTAAGGCTATCAGGCAAACGCGGTATCCATCTGAAGCGCTCGCCGTCACTTATACCTACCATCAAGCGCAGGGTTTTTATTACCTCGGTCTGCTGAACGAGGTTTCCGAGATCGCTGTTGCGGTACCAGAACGCTCCCGAGCCGTGACACACCACTCCCTCGGGCACGATATAGGGCATTTCGGTATGATGATAGCAAAAGCCGCGCATACTCGCAACGCATTCGTTCATCTCCTCTACCCTGTCAAGCAGTAACGCCGCCTGCGTAAGGTAGCTTTGTCCATAGCCCATCTGTCTGCCCGAACGCGGACAGTAATAGGACTCCTTTTGAGCCGAAAAGGTGCGGTCAAACACCTCAAAAAGGCTCGGGCACTCCTCATGGATATCGAATATACCGTTATCCGAAGCCATAAACAGCTCAGCAAAACGCTTATACTCATAGCTCCAGCAATCCTCAAGCGTATCGGTATATACTCTGCCAAACCGCGGATGCTCCATAGTAAAGCGGCTATGGGCGTTCTGAAGCAGGGACTTTGAAAATTCTTTAAGCTCGTCTGCCATTCTCACTTCGTCTATCTCGCAAAGCAGACGCGAATACTTCTCTGCCGCGCTTGAAGCAAGAATATTCGAGAACAGGTCAAAGCCGCCGTCACGCTGGGTAGATACCTCGGAATGGGAATAAAGCAGACCGTCAAACCCTGTAAGTTCACTTTCCCTTTTCTGCCAAAGAAAATAGTCCGCTGCCGCCTTTAAATGCTCGCGGTTTTGCATGAGCCATTCCTTTGTGACGGTACCGCTTTTGTAAAGCTCGTACATTCCAAGCATAAGCGAAGCATGCCCGTCATTCTCGTTGCCATCAAAATAATCAAAGGCTTCGTCATCCAAGGTCACATTCACCGCCCTTTTCCAATGCGGCACGTGATAGCGCTTCGAGGGATAATACAAAAATTCATGCAGCTTGTCGGCAAGCATTTTTACCCTCTCACCGTAGCCTGCGCGGATAAGCTCCTTCATGAGCGGTCCCGTATCGCGGCTCCATATCTGACTGCTGTACATTCCGCCCCTCTTAAAACTGCCAAAGCCTGTATAATGCCCGTAATCAAGGCTTCCTGCGCTCGAGGTATGCGCCATGCCGTCATCAGTCAGCTTATTATAAGCCATATCGGTAATATTACAGCGGTAGACGTTTGTAAGAATATCATTGCCAAAAGAATTTCCAAAGCGGATATCGGGCGCATCAAAGTCTTGCATCGCTTGCACCTCTACCGACTGTGGAAGCTCATCGGCATACTGATAAAGTCTGCGGCGCACGCGGTCAAGCGAAGAAAAATATTTCTTTGAATGGAAGAAATCAAGGTCTACGGTTTTAAAGCCGTCACAGTGCTCGGCGCTGTCAGCCGCGGTTATTGCCGAAATGCAAAAGCCGAGATGCTTTGAAGAAGGGTATTTATCCCATTTTATATGCTTTATTTGAGCCTTACTTTTTACGCGGTAGCACATGACCCATTTGGTGTTCTTTTGCGCATCTTCGCTTTCATTCCAATTAAGTCTCAAGGCTTCATCCAAAAGCCTTGCCGCACTCTCGTCCGAGCGAAACGGCTCATCATAGGGCGGAGAATAAACATTCGGCTCCGCTTCAAACTCCTGCGGCTTGCAGAAGATATCGTAATGAAAGCAGTTTACTCCGAAAATGACAGGAATGCGCTCGCAGGTGCCGTTTGTAAAGACTACGGTTATATATCCGAGGACATCTCCTAAAAACACGCGCTCGGAATGGTCGTAAAAGCTCTCGTTCGGACCCCACCACTCGCTTGCAAACAGTTCTTCATTACATAACCCTAAGAAAAACAAAACGGGATAGGCGTTACCGACGGCAACGCCTTCTCCCGTTATACTCTCGACCTTTTCACCGTTTTTAACAACGGAAAAGGGTATGCCGCAAACCGTTACAGTATCATTATTCTTTTGAAGCTTTAACGGTTGTAACATTTAAGGTCTCCCCTTTATTTAAAGGTAGTTTTTACAGCCTCAAGATATCCGTAGCCGTTGATGTCATCGGGTAACAGATAGCTGGTTTCGGTCCACTCGTTCCAGCTGTTTACGGTAATGAGCGGCGGATCAAGCTGCTTTTCATCAGCATAAGCCTTTGCCATCTCAAGACCCTTACGGAAATTCTCAGGTGTATTATTCTTACATACCATAGGACGGAAATCATAGAAGCGCGGGTTGTTATCCCAACCTATAGAAACATGGGGGAAGTAATCAATGGTATAGGTCTCATCGATCTTCTTCCATTCCTTCTTAACATCCTCAAGGATATCAAGATAATCGCGGTTCATATCGGTATAATGAACGAATTGATAGTGAGTCATGCCGTCAAATCCGAGTTCAAGGAAGACTTCATCGGTAGTCATGGTGATGCCACCGTCACAGCCTGCGGCATTGTGGTTCATCTCGCCCCACTTGGTACCCATAAGGTAAAGACCGCCAAGTCCTGCCTTATAGCATTCCTCTCTGAACCATGCGAAAGCCTTCTTGGTATTCTCGATACCGCCCAAGCCGCGCAGGATGTTATCTATATCATAGATCATGAATACCGGCTTGCCGTCAATGGTGTAGTAATTAGGCAGAGGGAAATATTTTTCGATAAGTCTGCGAGCCACCTTCTCAAATTCAACAATATCGGTAGCGCCGTCCCAAACGTAGGTATCCTCATCCATAGAGTTGCGCTTATCCCAAAGCACTGCGGCATTATGGTTTGCCCACATAAGGTAGAACTTCATTTTATCATTGTTAGCAGCCTTCAAAAAGCCGTCATTAAGGCAGTTTTCAAGGAAGGGACGGTGATCGTACCAATACCAGTCATATATAAATACGTTAACACCGTGCTTTACAGCAAGATCTATCTGCTGCTCCATTACCTTGGGGTCGGCCTCGTTCTGATAGCCGAGCAAGGGCTTTCTCGGCCAAGAATGACCGGGGAATTTGGCTTCTGCCTTACGGACAGACTGCCATTCACCTATACCCTCTTCCCAGAAAATTCTTGAACGCGGTTCATCACCTGTGTATGCTGGCCAGATATACGCCGCAACATCATAATTCTTACTCATTTTTTTGCTCCTCTTTTTGGAATTATCCGACTAAACCGGAATTTTCTATTGATTGCACAAACGAACGTTGTGCAAATATATATACTACTACAAGAGGCAGAACAGCCAACAAAGCCGCTATACCGACATAGTTTGCACCCATTACCTTACTATCGATTCCAACTGAAGCCAATGAAATAACGTTTGCAAGTATTTTATAATCCTGTAGGAATATACGGTTATATACAGTATCCGTCCATGTCCATGAGAACGAAAGCAGGAATATTGTTGCGATCATGGTTTTGGCGGCAGGAAGCATAATGTTTATATAGGTAGATACGTTTCCGCAACCGTCAAGGTAAGCCGCTTCTTCAAGCTCCTTGGGTACATTTCGGTAGAACTGTCGGAACATAAATATGTACAGTCCGTTTTTAAGTGACAGACCTGTTGCCGCGAGTATGAACACGGGTAATGGCGTTCCAAGCAGATTTGCAATACCGAAGAAAGACTTAAAGCGTAAGAACAACGGAATAATTACCGTCTGCGGCGGAATAACGAGCGTTAATATCATAAGTACAAACAAAAGGTTTTTGCCCTTGAAATTAAATCTCGCAAGTCCGTAGCCGACAGATGAGGACACGAAGGTGCAAAGCACTCCGCATATACCCGATACAAGCAGTGTGTTTCCGAGCGTTGAGAAATAATCAAGCTTTTGGGAAACAACGATTATGTTATCAAAGGTGAGGTTTCTGGGGATGAAACGAACGGTAGGATCAAGGAAATCCGCGCTCGTTTTGAATGCATTGGCTATCTTGATAAAAAACGGATATATAATAATATAACATAGTCCAAGTATGATAATCAAGCGTATTATCGCCCAAAGCACAGACAGCACTTGTTTTTTAAGGCTCAACTTATTCATCTTCATAGTGCTATCCCCCTTAATTCTGATACTGAACGCGCTTGGAGATGATGCCGAATACCGCACCGAGCACGACCAGA
>JAFPCJ010000169.1 GCA_017423885.1 Clostridia bacterium
GAAGCGCTACATTTGCCATTTCCCCGAGGATAATACCATTATTTCGGTAAACTCCGGTTACGGCGGAAATGTTCTTCTCGGTAAGAAGTGCTTTGCGCTTCGTATCGCTTCTTATCAGGGTTGGAAGGAAGGCTGGATGGCAGAGCATATGCTCATCCTCGGTCTTGAGAATCCCAAGGGTGAAGTTAAGTATGTTGCGGCGGCTTTCCCGTCTGCTTGCGGAAAGACCAACCTTGCTATGCTTATTCCGCCCGAGTATCTGCGTAAGAAGGGTTACAAGATCTGGACTGTCGGTGACGATATTTCCTGGATGAAGATAGGCCCCGATGGCAGACTTTATGCTATCAACCCCGAAAACGGCTTCTTCGGTGTTGCTCCCGGAACCAACGAGCATTCTAACTTCAATGCTCTCGAGAGCACCAAGAAGAACACTATTTTCACCAACGTTGCTCTTGACCTTAATGATAACACCGTTTGGTGGGAGGGTCTTAATAAGAACCTGCCCGAGAACGCTCTTGATTGGAAGGGCAATCCTTGGGATCCTGCCAAGTTCAACAAGGCTGATAAGTCTACATGTGCTGCTCACCCCAACTCCCGCTTTACCGCTCCTGCGGCTAACTGCCCCTGCATTTCCGAGGAGTTCGATAAGGGCGCAGGCGTTCCGATCAGCGCTATCATCTTCGGCGGACGCCGTGCAAAGTGCGCTCCGCTGGTATACCAATCCAAGGATTGGGTCAACGGTGTATTCGTAGGCTCTGCTATGGCTTCTGAGACTACTGCCGCCGCTGCAGGTGCAGTTGGTGTTGTTCGCCGCGATCCTATGGCTATGCTTCCGTTCTGCGGATATCACATGGGTGACTATTTCAAGCATTGGCTTGAGATGGGCGAGAGACTTGGTGATAAGGCTCCCAAGATCTTCAATGTTAACTGGTTCCGTACTGATGACGAGGGTAACTTCGTATGGCCCGGATTTGGTGACAATATGCGTGTTCTCAACTGGATCATTGACCGTTGCGAGGGCAAGGCAGATGCTACCGAGACCGCTATCGGTTATGTTCCGAAGCCCGAGGATATCGATCTTACCGATCTTGATATGGATATGGATACTCTTAAGTCCATTCTTGAGGTCGATAAGGATGTCTGGACCAAGGAAGCAGCCGAGATTGAAGAGCACTACAAGAAGTTCGGTGACCGTTTGCCCGAGGAACTTGTAGAACAGCTTAACAACCTCAAAGCAAATCTTGCAAAGATGTAAGAAAATAATAATGCCCCTGCTGTTATTTAAACGGCAGGGGCGTTTGACTATATAGGTGATTACTATGCTTAAAATATACGGTTTTTCTATAGATCATGTTACCGAGCCTGAATTTATAAAATGCAGCGGTCTGCGTTTTGCATGGAAGCTTTCGTCGGATCGCCAAAATGTCCTGCAAAAAGGATATAGAATACATATTTCGGATAATAAGGAAACAGTGTTTGATTCGGGCTTTGTTGAGAGCGAATGCTTTTATGATATTGCCTTTGATGAACTTGCTCTTAAATCAAGGGCCGACTATACCGTTGAGCTTACCGTTACCGATAATTACGGTCAGACAGCATATTTTTCTTGTGAAACCTCTACTGAGATATTGCCCGAGGAATGGGAAGCGGAGTGGATAAAGCCGGCGGAGCATATTTCAGGCTGGGCACCGTATTTGAGAACTAAATTCAATGTTTCAGGCGTAAAAAAAGCGGTTATGTATGCTTGCGGACTCGGTTGTGCCGAATACTATGTCAACGGCGTAAAAACCGATGATGCCCTGATCGATCCGCCTTCCTCTAATTACGATAAGACTGTTTACTATAGACGTTATGATGTTACGGATATGCTCAAGGACGGCGGGAATGCAGTTGCGGTGCTTTTGGGTGAGGGCTTTTATTCTCAAAGCCGAGTCTGGGCGCATGATAATGTGATATACGGCGATGTTTGCCTTATACTTCGTCTTGAGATCACCTTGCAGGACGGCAGCAAAAAGGTCATCACCACTAACTCCGAGGATTGGGAGTATAAATACAGCCCTATAACTGTTAACAATCTTTACGGCGGTGAGACCTATGACTGCCGATTGGAAACACCTGATTTTTGTGATTATAACGGCTCGCAAAAAGGTTGGGAAAAAGTTATAACAGATACCGTCCATAAAGGAGTGCTTACTCCGTGCTTTATTCCTCCCGTAAAGGTCATACGCGAGCTTGAGACGGTGGAAATGCACTGTGCGAGCGGCAAGGACGACGGCGCATGGATATTTGATATCGGTGAAAATATTGCAGGCTTTGCCGAATTTACACTTCCTTGCTCGCCGAGGGGCGCGGTATACGTTTTCAGATTTGCGGAAAACGTTGATGCTACAGGTCAGCTTGATTTCCGTTCTACAGGTGCGTTTGCAACGCAATGTATTCAGCAGGATATCTATATCTGCCGCGGAGACCAAAACGGAGAGGTATACCGTCCGCGCTTTACTTATCACGGCTTTCGCTATGTTGAGGTTACAGGCTTCCATGATTTTTCAAACGGCTACGGAACCTTGCCCAAGCTTTCTTTGGTAAAGGGTATTCAGATAGCTACTGCATTTGAGGACAACTCTGAATTTGAGTGCTCTTGCAATGACCTTAACCGCCTGTACCGCGCAATGAAGAACACCTATGTTTCGAATTATCACGGTCATCCCGAGGATTGCCCTGCAAGAGAAAAATGCGGCTGGCTTGGCGATGCTCAAATAGTATGCGATTGGGGTCTGCTTAACTATGATACCGCCGCTTGTTATGTAAAATACCTCAATGATATCAGAACGACTTACGAGCATTTCGGCACCTGGAAGCAAATATCACCGGGGCTTCGCGATTGCGGTGAAGCTTCACCTCTTTGGGGCTGTGCACAGATATTTATACCTTATTTTTTGTATAAATACATGGGCGACACCAAGGCAATAACCGATAATTTCGATTTGATGGAGCTTTGGATAAAGCATGAGTTTGACCGTTCAAAGGATTATATAATTACCGAAGGCTTGGGTGATTGGATACCGCCTTGTAAGAATGAAAGTCCGCGCAGAATGCCGGTAGAGCATTCGTCTACTGCGGTTTTCTATGAGCAATGTATTGTAATGGAAAAGCTTTGCAATGCTTTAAATTTGGGTGACGCCCGCTATTACGAAAATCTCGGAGCGGCAATAAAAGAGTCCTTTAACAGGTCATTTTATAATACCGACACACATTCCTATGGCTATTGGGGTACGGATGCTGTAGCGCTTATGACCGATATGTACCCCGATGGTGAGCGTGAGCTTTTGCTTGATGCGTTGGTTGAGATGATTAAAAAAGACGATTATTTTATGTCTACTGCGATTTACGGCAATAAATACCTTATTCCTCTGCTTTTGAGAGAGGGTAGGGGCGATATTGCACTCAAATGTCTCTTTACAAGAGAGCATCCAAGCTTTGGAACGATGCTTGATGACGGTGCTACAACTCTTTATGAGGCATTATACGATGTAATGTATCAGAATAGAAAAATCTCTCATTCGTCCTTTAACCATCCGATGCAGGGAGGCTTTCTGTATACGCTCACAACCGAGCTTTGCGGACTAAACTGCGAAAAAGAGGGCTTTGGAAAGGTTCGGTTTTCACCATGCTTTGCAGAGGGAATCGAAAGCATAAAAGCTTGTTATGAACTCAATTCAGGCAGATTTGAGGTCGAGATTAAAAACGAGGCAGACCAAAAGCATTGCCGACTTACAATTCCCGCAGGTGTTACTGCCGTAATTGATATAGCAGGCGAAATAAGCATAAACGGCGATATGTATGTGCAAAATACAGTTATCGGCTCGGGAGAATACGATATAACCGTCCGATAAATAAGAAACCCACAGGGGACTGTCCCCTGTGGGTTTTAATATGCCTCTCATCGTTTTTGCTATCCTGCAATTACTTTTTCTCCTACCCTTAAAAAAACACAGCATCCCTCTTGCATAACGGCAAGGGGGATGCTCAAATTTACCTGTAATCCATTTCATCGAGTCTGCGCAGAATTTCGTTGTTCTGGCAGATTATATGTCCGTATCCAAAGATAAGGAACATAATAATGGTAGATATAATAACTCCTGCGATAACTATTCCGATAGCAATCGAGGCAAATAACGGGTCACGGCTATAGAGCAGATATGCCGCAAACAGAAATACTGCAAGCACGGCAAATGCTATCAGAAAGGAGATTGCCTTTACTATCGTACCCAAGGACTTGAATATTCCTTTACCGTAGCGATAAACAGGTCCTTTGCCTTTTTTTGCTGCCTTGGCAGCTTTAGGACTTATTGAAATGATATCCTCCATTTCAGTGGGGACAGTCTTATTTTCTTCAGACATGAGTTTACCTCCTGAATTAAAGCTTTTCTACTCCTATTGTAACCGATTCTCCGTTGATATCCCATTCTCTTGTATATCCGAACGGCTCGGAGACTGAAATACTTTCAGCGAGAGTATCGCCCGATATTTCTGCGGTGTTGGAAGCTACGATAGCGCCGACCTTTTCGCTTCCCGAAAGGGTAATTGCGATGTGGTCTGTAACCTCAAAGCCTGCTTCCTTACGCATTGTCTGTATCTTGCTTACTATCTCGCGAACAAAGCCTTCCTCGATAAGCTCATCTGTAAGAACGGTATCGAGCGCTACGGTTATTCCGCGATCGGTAACAGTGAAGAAGCCCTCGCGTTGGGTTGCTTCTATCAGCAAATCCTCGGTTGCAAGCTTTACTTCGCCCGAGGGCAGATCAAGCGTCAAAGCGCCCTCTGCATCCAAGGTCTTCTTGGCGGCAGAGCCGTCAAGCGAAGAAAGCGCTGTACGGATCTCACCGAGCTGACGGCCGAACTTGGGTCCTACCGTCTTAAGCTGCGGCTTAAAGTTATAGCTTACAAACTCATCAACGGCATCGGTAAATATTACTTGCTTTACATTAAGCTCATCCTTAATGATATCGGTGCAAGCCTCATCAAGGGTAAGCTCGGTCTTAACATACATAACGTTAAGCGGCTGACGGTTCTTTCTTGAAGAGCCGTTACGCGCAGAGCGTCCGAGAACAACAATCTGGAGAACATTCTCCATTTCTTCCTCAAGGTGACGGTCGATAACTGCGGTATCAACAACGGGGAAGTCGCAAAGATGAACGCTGACAGGAGCAGACTTATCCACCGAGCGAACAAGGTTCTGATAGATGTTTTCTGCCATGAACGGAATCATCGGAGCGGCAGTCTTTGCGGTGGTGACAAGCGCGGTGTAAAGGGTCATGTACGCTGTGATTTTGTCATCGGTAAGCTCGGTGCCCCAATAACGCTCACGACCGCGGCGAACATACCAGTTACTCATCTCGTCGACAAACTCCTGCAAGGCTCTTGCCGCTTCAGGGATGCGGTAATCGTTAAGGTTTGCATCAACTGCTTCAACCATTGAATTGAGCTTGGAGAGCAACCAACGGTCCATAATGGTAAGCTTGCAGTTATCGAGCGAATACTCGGTAGGATCAAACTTATCAATATTCGCATAAAGAACGTAGAATGCGTAGGTGTTCCAAAGGGTACCCATAAACTTATGCTGACCCTCGGTAACGGCTCTGCCGTGGAAACGGTTAGGCAACCAAGGTGCGGAATTGGTATAGAAATACCAACGTATAGCATCGGCGCCGTAACTTTCGAGTGCATCAAAGGGATCAACTGCATTACCCTTGGATTTGGACATCTTCTGTCCGTTTTCGTCCTGAACATGACCGAGAACGATAACATTCTTATAAGGTGCTTTATTGAAAATAAGCGTTGAAATTGCGAGCAGGGAATAGAACCATCCTCTTGTCTGGTCAACCGCTTCGGAAATGAAGTCGGCAGGGAACTGCGATTCAAAGAGATCTTTGTTTTCAAACGGATAGTGATGCTGTGCAAAGGGCATAGAGCCTGAATCAAACCAACAGTCAATAACCTCGGGTACGCGGTGCATTTCCTTGCCGCACTCGGGACACTTAAGGGTAACAGCATCAATGAAAGGACGGTGAAGCTCGATATCATCGGGACAGTTATCCGACATGGACTTCAATTCCTCAATAGAGCCGATGGAATGAAGATGTCCGCATTCGCATTGCCAGATATTAAGCGGAGTTCCCCAATAACGGTTACGGGAGATACCCCAATCCTGAACGTTGTTGAGCCAATCTCCGAATCTGCCCTTACCAATGCTTTCGGGGATCCAATTTATAGTGTTGTTGTTACGGATAAGGTCTTCCTTAACATCGGTCATCTTGATAAACCAAGACTCGCGTGCATAGTAGATAAGGGGAGTGTCACAGCGCCAGCAGAACGGATAGTCATGCTCAAATTTCGGAGCATCAAAAAGAAGTCCTGCCTTGTCAAGATCAACGAGAATAACGGGGTCTGCATCCTTAACAAAGGTGCCGGCATACGGTGTGTCCGCAGTCATCTCGCCCTTGCCGTCAACAAACTGAACGAAGGGAAGATCATATTTTCTACCTACCTTGGAGTCATCCTCACCGAAGGCCGGAGCAATATGAACTATACCTGTACCGTCAGTCATGGTTACATAGCTGTCACAGGTAATAAAGTGAGATTTTTTATGATTACGCTCGCAAACAGGCTTTACAAAATCAAACAGCGGCTCATATTCCTTGTGTTCAAGGTCTGCGCCCTTGTAGTTTTCAAGGATCTCATAAGCGGCAGTATCCTCTGTTGCCAATTTGCCAAGTACCTTTTCGAGCAGAGCCTCTGCCATGTAATAGGTATAGCCGTCAGCCGCCTTTACCTTGCAATAAGCCTCATCGGGATTTACGCAGAGTGCCACGTTGGACGGAAGAGTCCAGGGTGTGGTGGTCCATGCGAGGAAATATGCATCCTCGTTTATGACCTTGAAGCGTACAACGGCACTGCGCTCCTTAACGTTCTTGTAGCCCTGCGCCACCTCATGGGAGGAAAGCGGAGTTCC
>JAFPCJ010000170.1 GCA_017423885.1 Clostridia bacterium
AGGAGAAAAGCGCTACAGTTATTGCGGCATTCAATGCGCCGGGAGCCATAATAGTGGTAAAAATACGCACCGTTCCTGCACCGTCTACCGTTGCGGCTTCCTCAGTCTCAATGGGCATATTTATAAAGGTCTGTCGGAAAATATAGATATATAGTCCGCATTTAATGCCGTTTGCAGTTGCCGCAAGCAGGAATATCGGCAAAGAGGTCTTAAGCATATTGAGCGGCTCACCCGTAATAAGGGTTATGATGCCGAAAATATCAAAAGCCTTGAAATTAAGATATTCGGGCAGTACAACAAGCTGCGGCGGAACAAGTAAGGAAAAGATAACGCCGCCGAAAAGCAGACTTCTTCCCGGAAAGCGGAAACGGGCAAAGCCGTAGCCTGCCATCATGCAGGAAATAAGCTGAAGCGCGGTTACAAGAAGCGATATCCATATACTGTTCCAAAGACCTTCGGGGTAATCAAGCACCTTTATCATCGCCCTTACAGTATCGAGCGTAAAGGTCTTGGGTATCCACACTACCGAGTTATCATAAAGATCCTCTGCCGCCATAAAAGCGCGGGATATCATCATAATCAAGGGATAAAGAATGGTGTACGCAAAGCCTATGCAAAGAATTGCCCTTGCCGTAACGAAGGAAAATCTGCCTACTCTTTTACGGACAAGCTTTGCTTTAGGCGAAGAAAGATCGATGTTCAAGGATATCACCTCCCATTGTTAAGATATACGATACGGCGGTTGACCGCCCAAAGAACTATACTTACAACTACCGCAAGCACAGCAAAGAATATCCATGCCATAGCGGATGACAAACCGAAATTCGTATTACTGAAGCCTGTCTCGTAAATGTACTCGAGCAGCTTATTGCCTTCGGCGGCAAAGCTGTCAACTATAGTAAATACCGCGTTTACTATTATCATGGGAGAGACCATAGGTAAGGTTATCTTCCAAAAGCTATCCCACGCAGAGCAACCCTCTACGCGTGCAGACTCATAGAGTGAGGGCGGCACTGCCTTAAGACCTGACAGGAATATAAAGGTCTGAACGCCCGATTTGCTCATAAGATCATATATACGTTCTATCGGAATTGTAAGATAATTAAGCGCGGCGGCAGGTACTCCTGCTTCTGCCATAAACGAGATAAGTCCGCTGCTTGTAAACTCTCCGAGCATCTCACTGCTTTCTGCCTGCATCATCTCAACCGAAAGTCCCTGTATCTGCATAAGGTCATTCTGATATATTGAGAAAACGCCGTTTCCGAGGATAACAGGCAGGAAGAAGACCACCTTCATAAGCGTATTTCCCCTGAAATTATCCTTAAGAATAAGAGAAAAGAAGAAGCTGCAAACCAAAATTATCGGAACATTTACAAATAGATCGACAAGACTTTCATAAAAAAACGGAAGAAACTTCTCGTCCCTTGTCAGCGCATAGCGGAAATTCTCAATGCCGACAAAATTGTAGGCAAGATGATTTCCCTCAAAGGAAAGACTGTTAAGACTCATCACAAGCGAGGACACCACAGGTATCATGAAAAAGAGCACGAAGCCTATAAACCACGGCAGTATAAAGCCGAAGCCGTAAAGAGCGCGCTTGTGTTTATATTTCATCTGCTTCACTGCCCTCACCTCTGACCGATAATATAATTCTTAGCGCCAACGGCACCGTATTCCGACAGATATTCGCTGTCGTTATAGTTTACAACGGTATAAACACCGTTTGAATAGCAGGTCTGATACACACCGTCATAAAGCTCGGTATGCTCTGTAATGGCGGCTTCTGCCGTCTTTTTCCAAAGCGCATTACTATGCTTATAGTTTTCTGTCGCCTGCTTAAGACTATCCTCAAAGCCTGCCGAATAAAGCTCGGTATAATCGGAATTCTTTATAACAGAACGGTTTCTGTATATAAGCGTGTATTTCAGCGCGGCACCGTACTCAATACAGCGCAAAAACTCCTTGCGGGTATCGGACGACAGATTTATCGCTTCACCCGTATAATCAACAAGACCGTGAAATACCATCTGATAGAACGGTACTCCGTTTGCAAACTTATATCCGCTCGACCAAAGCGGCGCGTCGCACACAAGGTTTGCATCACCTATACTTGCGGCATTCGGATCGCAAAGCAGAATTTCGTAGTCCTTGGAAAGTCCTGATATCAGCTTTGATGCATAATTCTGAGCACTTTGACGGTCATAAGACTCGTTAGAAGTAAAATCACTGCCTATGCCATGCGCCATGTCTGCAAGGCTCATCTGTTTAAAACCGTATTTTTCAAGCTGACTGCGTACCGAGCGGTCTACTTCCTTTAAATGACTTACCGCTGTAATGTAATAAGCGTTATCACTTATCTGCGAGTTCTTTTTAAGCGTAACAGGGTCGGTTATCTCAAGCTTTACCGCCTTATGATCCATACTTTTCAGCGCATATTTATTCTTTGTAAGCACTGAACTGTTAACGCTGAAGGTGAGATATTCATAATCGGGAAATACCTTGAAGCCTGACTCCTTGGCGCTTGCCGCAAGAGCCTTTAAGCCTTTTGCACCACCCAGAGCGCTTATAACCTCCTGCTTTCCTGCAAGCAGGTTTTGTCTTCCGTCCCCCAAAAATGCGGTAAGACGGATATTAATATTTTCAACTCCGTTGTCCTTGAGCTTTTCTGCCATTTCGGTATTATCCGAATACTTTGTAAGCGCGGTAATACCCTTATACTGAAAACCGAGGAAGGAGCGGTCGGAAAGAATTCCGCCTACGCTCTCAAGCAAAAACGGTACTTTCTCGCTCGCCTTGCGGTCAGTAATGCGACCGCTTGAAAGCAGATAGCTTCTGTATGCCGCCGCCATGCCATTATAGCTGCAGTTATTTGCATCAAGGAAAATATATCTTACGGCATACTCCCCCTGATAGCTTTGCTTTTGGATATTGTAATAGTTAAAGTTGTCCGAAGCGGCAGAGGAGCCGAGCGCTACAGACTCGCTCTTAAGGAAATTTACTCGACTGTAGATCTTATTATAAGCATCGGTAGCTCCGCTGTTATAGGCTAAAATGTCACCCAGAGCTTCTCCCTGCTCAACTATTCCTATAAAACCGCTGTTAAGGCGGTCCATTCCGAATACAGGAAGCACCGCATCCTGACTTTTTGCAGAGTCACCCATCTTGCGCATCGCAGTATCGGCGCCGTTTATAGCCGCAACATAGCTTTCTGCTCCGCTTTCTACCGCCGCAAAGGGCATTACGGCACCGCTTCCGTCAGGCAAAAGGAAGCTTCCGCTCTGCGATGCATCTGCCGCTGAAAACAAAGGCAAAAGCTCAATTTGAATAAGCTTGTTATTAGACGGATATTTAACCTTTGAAAGGTCTATGCTGACTCTTAGCGAGTCCTCCTCAAGCACAACGCTCAACGGCAGGCTGAAGGAAAGCTTTTCTTCTACGCGGTCACTGACTCCGTTTTCCTTATTATCCTTAGCAAGCTCCTCGGCATCATATCCAAGCTCCTTGAAGACTGTAACCAATTCCTCTGCCGCTCTCGGGTTTGCTATCTTACGTCTCGACCAGACATCATAATCCTTAATATAGCTGTATCGGCGCTCAAGCGTTTTCTTCTGCGAGGAATCAGCCTTTTCGAGCAGCTTTTCAAATCTTTCGTTACTGATCTTTGTAGGTGTGACCTCAAGACCGTCCGAAGCATCACCTATGCTGTAGTTGAATATAATTCCGCCCTTGGTCTTTTCGGTTTCGACCTGACCGAGCTTAACGCTTTTTGTAAAACTGTCAATACTTCCTGTTTTGCCCTGCGAATTACTGTAAATAAGATTGAGTGCCGCAAGGCTCGTATTGGTACTGTCGGGTTGTTGACCATCGGGCGAGGATGTAAAGCGTTGACCGCTCCTCTTATCAAAAACCGTCAGAACAAAGGTCTCTTTATCGTAATAAAGCTCTAAATACTCATTTTCCGCAGCCTTTACAAGACCCTCGGTGTTCTCAAGGGTAGCACTTCCCTTTTCACCGAAAGCACTGTAGGACTCATGCTCGCGGGCGGCTACATATACAAATTTTTCTCCCGCGCCACAGCCTGCAAGCGAAAGCAGTACAAAAGCGATAAGTATTAAGCTGATTATTTTTTTATACATACCGTTCTCCCTACATTCGCGTCTGTACTTCCTGAACTACCGAATATCCGAAGCCGAATATTCTTGATATCATATCAAGCAAAAGAAGTAACAGAAAAATGATTATAGCCATTGCAACGATGGTAAGCAATGCGCTTGATACCGTTCTTGCGGCGCTGTAATTATGAACCTCCATGATTCCGACAAACAGCAAAAGCACTACCCATACCGTACCGACTGTTACAAGCACGGTCATATAGGTCTTTTCATCAAGCGAAAAAACATTTGAAAGCACGGTATTCAAAACCCTGATTATTATTAAAGGCGTCAACGAATAACAGCCTACCATGAAAATATCCTTAAAGGTGCCCTCACCCTCAAGAAACGTTGTTATCGAAAGGTTGGAAAGGGCAAAAAGCAGTATCGGCAAAACGGCAGTTGCAAACAAAAACAGAATATCCGCATTTTTACCGAGCGTGGTATCGAAAATAAAGCCTACTGCATATTCTTCGATCACCATTGTTATAAAATTAAGCAGTAAAAGAACGATGCATACCGCCATAGAGCCGCGCTTTTCGCGCTTCATGTCCCAAAAGCCGTCTGCCGGATGAAAAAGAAGATGAGTGATAAACTTAATTTTGCTTTTCATTCCTTTTCCTCCTTTTTATGACTACGCGCAATACAAGCACCGCCGCCACGATTACTAAAATAGCGGTTATGATATATGAAAGGTTTTCGGTATACCATATACTTCTGTATTTAATATATGCCTTGGAATAATTCTCCTGATCGTTTGCAAGCTTAAAGTAATCCATTGCCGACTCATAATTTTTAGCACGCATCTCGATCATACCCATTTTGGAATAAGCAAGATCAAAATTGGTATTGAGTGCCAGAGCCTGAAGCCACTTTTCAGCACTCTGTTCATAAAGACCGTTACGGTAGGTATAAAGTCCCTCGCTTACCGCTTTCATATACTCCGTAGGATAAAGAGCGGTTATCATCGAGGTTTGAGAATCAACAACGAGCAAATCCTCACCGTGAAGCAAAACAGACGATATATGCTTGTATGTGCCGATCTGTCCCGTGTATTTTCCGCCGAATGCGCTTAAAAGATTACCATCCTCATCATAAATGTAAATATGACTGCGTTGGGAATCAGCGGCGTAATAGGTATTGCTCTTATCTGCACAGATCGCAACAAACTGCGAGGGCTGACCGATCTGATCGCCCGATACATCGGTTCCTGCAAGGGCATTGCGGATAAGTACATCTCCGCCGCCGGGATTAAGCCGTCTTATAGGGTTTGTAAGCGTTGAGGAAAGCGAGACGGTATACATAAATTCCTCGGAATCAAGGAATATATTAGTATAGCTTACAGGAACGAACTGTGCTCTTTTAGCGTTTTGTTCCTTTGAAAGCAGTTTTTTCCATATTATTTCAAGCGGACTTGCCGTTACGGGAATACTTCCTATAAAGCCTATAAAGCTTCCGTTTTCATAAAACTGCATTATTCCCTCATACACGCCGTCTGCCACAACAAAGAAGCGCTTTGAGGAGTCTACAACTATCTTCTGCGGTTTAAAAACAAAGTCAGCGGCAAATACATCCGATTCGGGTTGAGTGACTATCTGTACGAGCTTTCCATTGCCGTCAAGCACAACTATTCGGCGGTTTTCGGTATCGGCAACATACAACAGTCCCTCGTTAGTCACAAAACAGCCCTGCGGAGACGCAAAGGTATCCTTCTTACCGTTATTATCAAAGCCGTCAATTATTTTAAGGATATTAAATTCACCGTCGGTCACTATTATATTGTTTTTACCTGTATTTACAATATAAAGCTTACCGTCACGCTCGGCAATATGAGACGGATTTATTAGTTCTACACCGAGCGAGTCGCTGTCCACAACATACTTCGGAAGATAAGTAGCAGGGCAAGAAACTATTTTAGTACCGTTATTGCGCTTGCTGTAGGTATACGAATCGGTAACAGCATCCGAAACAGCAGTACGTTTGCCGCTTTCCGCCGAGACCGCTACAGCCGATGCAGTTATGATACAAAGCACCATTACAGCGCTTATCAGTCTTTTAACAAAACGCATAATGCTACTCCTTTATTCCTGAAGATGCCATAGTTTCGACCATCCTCTTTTGATTGATGATAAATACCGTTGCAGGAACGATAAGCATAATGACACCTACCGCCTGTCCTGCACCTATTCGCACAAGTCCACCCGTGGTTATCTGCGAAAGTGCGGCAGGAAGAGTTTTATACTTCTCTGCATAAACATAAATATTGTTCGCCTGACCCCACATATTCTGTATCATGAGAATAATAAGCGTAAGCCAAGCGGGCTTTGCCATAGGCATGATTATTCTCCACAGCACTCGCATCTCGCTGCAACCGTCTATCTTAGCCGCTTCTACAAGTGTTGTAGGGATGGTGGTCATATAATTACGCAACAAAAACAGACCGAGTGTATAGTATACGTTCGGCAGGATCATCGCGGCATAGGTGTTTATCATGCCGAATGAGGATATAGTCATATAATTGACAACATCGGTAACGGCAGGAACAAACATGAGTGAATACATTATAAGAGTATTGATTATTTTTTTGCCGCGGAAGGTATGCTTTGCAAGCGGGTACGCTGCAAGAGATGCTACTACTATATGAAGCGCAGTAGTGACTATAGTTACAAAAAATGTATTAAAGATATAGCGAGAAAAGGGTATCCACGTAGATGACATAAGGCTGAAAAGCACCTTATAATTATCAAAGGTGGGATTCATCGGCACCCATTTCGGGGGATAGATATAAAGCTCACTTATAGGCTTTAAGGAGTTTGAAATAAGCAAAAACAGCGGAATTATACTGTAAGCCGCAATAACGCCGATAAACAGAAATATCATAACGTTACCGCTCTTTGAGCGATTGACCTTTTTGGTGCGGTTAGAGAAAACGCGCCGTAATTTTCGAGTAGTCTTTGACATGGCGCTTACCTCCCTACCTTATCCAGCAAACGCAATACCAGCTTGTTCATAAATATCATCATTACAAAGAGAATGACCGATATTGCCGCGGCATATCCGCGCTGAAATCTGACCGAGCTGTAGTCATTGAGATGCTGAATTATAAGATGTCCCGCATAGTTGGTGCTCGGAGAGCCGACAAGACTTTCCGAGACCGCCGAGTTTGCAAACATAGAGGTTATCTGCAATACCGCCGCGGTCATAAGGTGCGGTCCCATTGCAGGAACGGTTATATAAAACAGCTCCTGAAAACGGTTTTTAATGCCGTCAACCGCCGCCGCCTCATAAAGGCTTGCATCTACCGACGAGAAGCCTGCACGCATAGCAAGGAAGCCTGCGCCCATGCTCATCCAAAGTTGAACGATTATAATAATTGGAAGTATGTACTGCTCTGTAGTAAGCCACTGTATCGGCTCCTCAACAAAGCCAAAGCCCATCAAAAAGCTGTTTGCATAGCCGTAAACGTCACCGTCAAATATAAGCTTCCAGATGATAAACGCCGTTCCCGAAATACTCGGAACATAAACAATAAAGGTCATAATGGCGCGAATGGTGCTTTGCATCTCGTTAAGTATCCATGCAACAACAAAAGCCAATATATAACCCACCGGTCCTGTAATAACAGCGTAGACCAAGGTATTGCTTATAGACTTCATAAAGATATCATCATGCACGAACAGATTGATATAATTCTGCCAGCCTACAAATTGAGGGGTTTCAAGAACATTGTAGTTTGTAAAGCTTATGACCACCGTAGCAATTACGGGTATAAGCGTAAAGATCGAAAACAGCAGCAGAAAGGGAGTCAGCATTAAATATGAGGTAGACTCTCGGTTCAGAGCGTAATTCTTTTTCTTTTTCAAGATCATTCCTCCGTTGAGAGATTAAACTCTTTTCTCTTTACTGTGATCTCTTCATCGATCTCGGTGGCGAAATCGAGTATAGTCTCGCGGGTATTTTCATTTTCATTTACTACCGAACGAATAGCATTGTCAATGCTTCGGGCAGTATAATATCCGCCTGCCACCTGCGGAACAGAACGCACGTTTTCCCATTGCTGTTCTATTATCCTCGATATTCGCGATGCCCAAGGCAGACCCTTGAAAGCCTCGGTATTAGCAGTAGCCCAGCGCGCAGAAGCACCCTGCAATGCCTCTATTTCTATACCGTAATCGGTCTGTGTATCGGCATCGGTCCACCATTTAATAAATTCCCAAGAGGACTGCTTATCCTTGGAATTTGAGAAGATAAGACAGCTTGTAACATTACTTGCTTGTGTACGGTCAAT
>JAFPCJ010000171.1 GCA_017423885.1 Clostridia bacterium
ACTTAATGGCATCCTTGAAAGCCTTGCCTGCCTTGAAAACAGGGTTCTTGGAAGCAGCGATTGTGATCTGCTTCTTGGTCTGGGGATTGATACCGGTTCTCTCTGCGCGCTCGCGAACCTCAAAGGTACCGAAGCCGATGAGCTGAACCTTGTCGCCATCCTTAAGAGCATCGGTAACTACATCGATAAAAGCGGTAAGAGCCTTATCGGCATCCTTCTTGGAAATTTCTGCCTTCTCGGCGATTGCAGCAATCAAATCTGTCTTTTTCATTTCTTTTACCTCCAAAAAATTTCAGCGAATCATTTCGCAGAGTAACATTAAATACGTTTCAGACAATATTCCAAAACTGTACTATATAAATCTACCATATAATTCAAAAAAAATCAATAGATTTTAGTTTATTTTTGTAATTTTTCTATAAATTAGTGAAAAAAGCCATACTTTAAGGGGTTTTATTGTGGTTTTTTGTGCCTTACAAGGAAAAATTTAGTGCTTTTTGGAGCCCTTAAGCCCCTCAAGCTCGTCTGCGGTAAAGGTCTTAAGCGCGAATATCAGGATAAAATAAACTGCTGCCGCCGCTCCGATAAGCAATACCGTCATACTTTTCGAGTCAAAAAGCATGGATATAACGCCTGCCGCAGGGCATACGAGCGCACAAGCCGCAGGCTTTAACAGCAGCATAAAAGTAGACTTGGCATGAGTATAATGCACAAACATACAGAACGCCGCCGCAAATACCGCCGCATAAGCGCAAAGAGTAGCTATCGCCGCTCCCATTATCCCTATTTCGGGTTGACTTACAAGGACTATATTAAGCACAAGCTTTATTGCAACACCGCCCAGAAGCACCGCGAGCACCTTTTTTTGTCTGCCTATTGCCTGAAGCGCATTTATAAGCGGTACGGCAATTCCTGCAAGCACCGCCGTTATTCCGTACACTCTTAAAAGTGAGGCACCAAGCGAGCCTGCAACGCTTGAGGTATATATAAGCTCCATAATATGACGCGCTAAAAAGGTGAGTCCGAAGCCTGCGGGAAACGCCACTACTGCCGTAAGCTTAAGCAGCTCTTCAGCGCGGCTCGAAAGCAAAGCGGCATCCTTTTTTTCAACCGCCGCCGCAAGTGACGGCACAACGCTCACGCCTATCGCCATAGTAAGTGACGGCACAAGATTGAAAAGCGTAAACGCCTTACTTCTGATGCCGTAAAGCGAAATGGCATTTTCTATCCCTGCCCTTTCAAGACAGCTTTTTACCGTAAGCACATCGATAAAGCTTGCAAAAACGCTTACCGTGACCGCCGAGACGGTAATAGGTAAAAGCAGTCTTATAAAGCCCCTTGAAAACTCCTTTTTCTGCTCTGCCGTAAATTCATACGCGCCGCCAAGGGGCATTGCCGCTTTATCCTTGCGGAATTTAAGGGAAAGGTAAATAACGGCTATCGCTACACCTACAGTAATTCCGAAAAGTGCGGCAGCCGCCGCAAGCACAAGGTCATTCGTAAGCTTCAAGGTTATAAACGCAAAGCTGTAGCCGAGAATGAGCTTTCCAAGCGCCTCTAAAAGGTCGGAAACAGCGGTAGGCGTCATATTTTCAAAGCCCTCGTACAGTCCTCTGTAATAGGACATCACGCAGAACAGCGGTATAGACGGTGCCACAGCGATAAGACCGTAGACGGTACTGCGGTCACTCGAGGTCATGCCCGACATCGGGAAGATAAGCAACAAAAACAAAGTAAAGCCTACCACCGCCAGAATACGCATTATTCTTCTTTTAACAAGGCGCAATAAAACTATACTTTTATAATCGTTTTCAGCCGCAAAGGACGATATCATTCTTGCCGAGGCAACGGGTATACCGCTCATTGCCATAGCATAAAAGGGCATAAAAAGGTCATAGGACGAGGCAAAATACCCTGTTCCCGTATCTCCGAGAAGATTTGAAAGCGGAATTTTAAACACCGCTCCTATCACCTTTACAAGAAGCGTTGATACAAGCAGTACGACTGCTCCCGCTTCAAAGCTTTGTCTTTTATTTTCAGCTTCCCTGCTCATATTCAAAACTCATCGATAACAGACTTTAAAGCATCGTAAAATACATCGGCAAGAACAGTCTCTTTTGAATTGTTCATCTCGCGGTAGCTGCTTTCGGCATCCGAGCCTGCATCATCCGAAATTCTGCGAAGCGCAAGAAACGGCACGCCTGCCATGTAGCATACTGCCGCAATAGCTCCCGTTTCCATATCGCAGGAAACAGCCGCAAAGGTATCGCGCAGGAAATTACGGTCAGCCTCGTTGCAGATAAAACGGTCGCCGCAAACGGCGGTACCCTTTTTAGCTTGCGGAATAACCGACTCAAATATTTTTACAAGACGGCTGTCAGCCGAATAAATGTACTCCTGTGACGGCTTCTCGCAGGGCTTGTAGCCTATCATGGTAAGGTCGAAGTCATGCTCTAAATAACGGTCGGCAATAACCGTTTCACCGCGCTCTACGTGGCTGACTCCGCCCGAAAGACCGAAATTAAGTATTATATCAGCGCCCTCATCAATAAGATGAGTAGCCGCAGCCGCCGCATTTACCTTGCCTATCTTGCAGACAACGCAATGCACCTCGGCGCTTCTTTTCTCGCCTTCAATACCGAAAATAATTCCCTCTCTGCCGAAAAAGCCGCCGTCACGCCATTCTCCGCGCTTGGCATACGGCTCAAAGGGCAGATATTCCTCAATGTCGGCAATAACTATGCCGATCTTTAACGTCTTTTCCATTTTTTGCTCCTTTATGCTTATTCGTCGGCAGTATTGCTGTCAAACACTACCTTTTTTCCGCAATTCTGACAGAAAAGTGCATTTTCACCTATAACGGTATTGCACTCGGGGCAAAAACGGCGGTTTTGCACCTTGGCTATCTCGCGCTCAAGCTCGTTTATCTTCTGATTTTTCT
The DNA here is from genome assembly GCA_017423885.1 of Clostridia bacterium. The sequence continues at coordinate 2,942 of JAFPCJ010000171.1, forward strand.
CATTTATATCGGCAATAACACCGCGCATCTCGGCTGTCAGTGCCTCGCTGTCCTTAAGATGCGTAAAAACAAGCTGACCCAATTTTTTAAAGTCCTTATCGCGCTTGCTTTCAACATTTGAAGCCTCAAACTTAAGCTTCTGCACGTTTACTACCTCGCCTGTTTTCTTGCTTACAACATCAATGGCTTCTCTTGTTTTGTTAAGTGCATCATCAAAAAATGTCATGGTCTTTTCTCCTCTATTATCAATATTTTTTATAAAACTCATTAATGCCCGCCTTACGCTCAAGTATGGTCTCAAAGCGGTCAATATATTCATAAGGATACTTGAAGTTGAATATCCGCTCTATGTAGTCGCCCTGCGGCTGACGTAACTTTGTTACCGCCGAGGCACCGCAGGCAAGTATCGTATGCGTTTCATCCATGATATAGACGTTGTAAAGGCACTCATAGCCTTTTTTTGCATAGCCTACATTTTCAAGATTGCCTACCGTCTTGCTCTGACGGTACATATAGTACGGCACTATTCCCTGACCTACAAGCCGCTCGCGCGCAAGTGCTACCATGTAAGATGCAGTCTGCCCTGCTTCAACCTCGGGAAGTCTGCCGTCGGCAGTAATGGTAGAAGCACGCTTCATGGAAAGTGAATGCACCGTAACACTCTCGGGGTCAAGCGCTATTACCTTTTCAAGCGTATCGGCAAAGCCCTCGGGCGTATCGTCATTAAGTCCTGCGATAAGGTCCATATTTATGTTATCAAAGCCCATTTTGCGCGCAAGTGTAAAGGCTTCTACCGTCTGCTCGGCGGTATGCCTGCGCCCTATTGCTTCAAGCACATTGTTCTGCATGGTCTGCGGATTTATGCTGATACGCGTAGCACCGAGTCGCTTTATCACCTCAAGCCGCTCGCGCGTGACGGTATCGGGACGCCCTGCCTCAACGGTAAATTCGCGCAGATGAGATATATCAAAGCACTCTCTTACAGTACCCATCACAGCCTCTAACTGCTCGGGCGAGAGAGTGGTGGGAGTGCCGCCGCCGATGTAGACCGTTTCAAGTCGCAAGCCGTTTTTCTTGGCATACTCGGCGGTGACGCGAAGCTCCTCACATACCAATTCAACATACCTTGGTATGAGCTTTTTTGATTTCTCGACCGAATGGGACACAAACGAGCAATAGTTGCACCTTGTAGGGCAAAACGGCACCGAAACATAAAGGCTGAAGGAGTCAGGTCGTGACAGCGAGGTTATCGCCTTTTCTCCGCTGACCGCCTCGGCGCACAGGGATATCTTTTCTGTATCTACCCGAAGCTCGCGGCTGAAATATTCCTCTGCCGCGGACTTACCCAAACGGTCACAAAGGCGGGAATAAAGCTTTGCAGGACGGACACCCGTAAGTATGCCCCATGGCGGAGTATAGCCTGTAAGCGTGCAAAAGCATTCGTACAAAAGCACCGCAAGAATTCGCTCGCAGTCCTTTTCGTAGCCTTCATCGGTGGGTACAAGCACACTTTCGCGGCTTTCGGTCGCGCCGTCAAGCAGGACTTCAGCCGAAAGAAATGTCTTTCCGTCTCTTTGCTCACGCTTTACCACCGCACATCTTGTGTCTTGCATCACGCTATCAAAAAATTCTATTTTTTCAAAGGGCAGAAATATTCTTATAAGCTTTTCAAGCTCATAGCGGAAATCCTGCCCGATATTACATAGTTTCATATTCTTCCTCTGATAAAAGGATTGTTGTTTTTCTCATAAAGCAGTGTGGTCTCATCGCCATGCCCCGAAAGCACGCGCGTATTGCCGTCAAGCTTCATCAGCCGCGCAATAGAGCGCAGGAGTGCCATTGTATCGCCGCCCGGAAAATCTGTTCTGCCTACCGAGCCGTAAAACAGCACGTCGCCGCAGAAAAGCATATCCTCTGTATGGTAGCATACAGAGCCTACGGTATGCCCAGCACAGACGAATACCGTAAACTCGATATCCCCGATGCAAAGCTTCTCACCGTCACTCACGGTACGGTCAGCGCAAAACGGCTCCATCGGCATACCGAAGGGCGCCGAGAGATTGAGATATCCGTCCTCGAGTGCTACGGCATCCGCTTCACCTATTATTATCGGAGTATCGGTGCTTTCACGAAGTGCGGCGGCACCGCCGATATGGTCGAAATGACCGTGAGTTAAAAGTATGGCGCGCTGTTTATCGCGGTTTTGCTCTAAAAATTGCCCGACCTCATCCGAGTATGCGCCGGGGTCTATCACCACCGCCGCTTTATCGGTCTGCAAAAGGTAGCAATTTGCCCCGAGCTCTCCGAGAGCGATGCACTTAACGTTCATGATGGCACCATATTTCGGTATCCATGATTATGGTAACGGGACCGTCGTTAACGAGCGATACCGCCATATCTGCACCGAAAATTCCCTTTTCTACACGCTTTATACCGTTTTGCTTCAAAAGCTCGCAGAAGCGGTCATAATACTCGCTTGCCTGCTCGGGGTGCATAGCCCCTGTAAACGAAGGGCGGTTGCCCTTTTTAATATCGGCGCAGAGCGTAAACTGCGAAATGCAAAGCACCTCGCCGCCGATATCGGTTATCGAAAGGTTCATTTTATCGTTCTCATCGCAAAAAATGCGAAGTGAAGCTACCTTACGTGCGAGCACCTCAAGATCCTCTGTGTTATCGCCCTCGCAGGCGCCGAAAAGTATCATATAGCCCTTATTACAGCTTCCTACTATCTCTCCGTCAACGCTGACCGATGCCTGCGAAACGCGCTGAATTACAGCCTTCATTACTGATTTATCCTTTCTACGTTAAATACTCCCGAGATTTTTTCAAGTCTTGCCGTTATGCTACGCAGATGCTCAACGCTCTCGGCGCTTACCGATATCTGCGTCAAGGAATTTCCGCCCTTTATCTGACGGGCGTTAAGCGAATGCACCGGCACTCTCATTCCCTGCATGGCAGTCATTATATCTACTACAAGTCCGTCGCGGTCGATTGCGGTTATCTGCAAGGTCGAAACAAAGCTTTCGCTCCTTACCGCGCCATCCCAATGAGCAGGAATCCAACGCTCGGGCTCGGAGCTTTTTGAAATATCATGCGGAACATTATTACAGTCACGCTTATGAATGGAAACACCGTGACCGCGCGTAATAAAGCCTATAATATCGTCACCGGGCAGCGGAGCACAGCATTTTGAAAGCTTGATAAGGCAGTTGTCGATACCGTCCACCACAACGCCGTCGGTAGAGTGGCTGTGAGCCACGGGAACAAGCTCCTCGGTAATTTCAGGCACCTTCTGCGCCGAAACGCGCTTATTGTAGTCCTCCCTGATGCGCGGCAGTATCTTTGAAAGCAGAATACCGCCGTAGCCGATAGCGGCATAGAAATCATCGGCAGTAGCACAATGCAGGCGGTGAGCCAGCTCATCAATAAATTCCTCGTAATCGTGTTCGTTAAAGCTTATTCCGTTGCGCTTGAATTCGCGCTCTATCTCAAGTCTTCCTGCGGCAATATTTTCGGGACGGCGCTCCTTTTTGAACCATGAGCGTATCTTCGCCTTTGCCTGATTGGTAACGGCTATATTCATCCAATCGCGGCTCGGTCCGTGACCTGCCTGATTGGTGGTAAGTATCTCTACGACCTCACCTGTTTTGATAATGTGGTTTATGGGAACTATCTTGCCGTCCGCCTTGGCACCCACCATGCGTATACCTACCGCCGAATGGATGGCAAAGGCAAAGTCAACTATAGTTGAGCCTACCGGCAGATTGATAACGTCACCTCTCGGAGTTACCGCAAATACATCCTCTTGGGAAAGGTCTACCTTTATGGTGCGGACAAGCTCGGAGCCGTCGCCTGCCTCATCCTGACTGTCAAGTATCTGACGAATCCACGCAAGCCGCTCCTCCATTCGCTTGTCGCTTCCTGAAATGCCTTCTTTATACTTCCAATGCGCCGCAATTCCGAGCTCGGCGGTATGGTGCATATCAAAGGTGCGTATCTGTATCTCGAAGGGCACTCCCTCACGGCTTAAAACGGTAGTATGAAGCGACTGATACATATTTGGCTTCGGGGTGGATATATAGTCCTTAAAGCGGTTAGGGATGGGACGGAACATATCATGCATTATACCGAGGATATTATAGCAATCGGCAACGGTATCGGTAATTACGCGGATAGCGTAAAGGTCATATATCTCGTCAAAATCCTTGCTTTGGATATACATTTTACGGTAGATACCGTGTATCGACTTGACTCTGCCCTGAAATGACATCTTGACACCGGGCATTGCTTCACCCAGACGCTCCTCGATGCGCTCTTTAATATCATTGAGTATCTGCTCTCTGCCCTGCGACTTGCGCGCAAGCAGCTTTTCTATCTCCTCGTAAGCCACGGGGTCAAGATGCTTAATGGCAAGATCCTCAAGTTCCTCTTTTACAGGACGGATACCGAGTCTGTGAGCGATAGGAGCATAGACCTCAAGCGTCTCAAGTGATTTATCTCTCTGCTTCTGATCGGGCATGGCATCAAGCGTTCGCATATTGTGAAGTCGGTCAGCAAGCTTGATTATGATAACACGGATATCTCTACCCATTGCTATGAGCATCTTACGCAGACTCTCTGCCTGCTGCTGCTCCTTGCTCGTAAAGGAAAGACGGCCTATCTTGGTAACGCCGTCCACCAAAAGTGCTATATCCTCTCCGAAATCCTTTTTGATCTGCTCAAGCGGAATATCGGTATCCTCAACTACGTCATGAAGCAAGGATGCCGCTATTGACTGACTGTCCATACCGAGGGAAACGAGTATTTTTGCAACAGAGAACGGATGGATATAATAAGCTTCACCGCTTTGGCGCTTTTGTTTGCTGTGAGCTGCAACGCATAGCTCAAAGGCTTTTTTTATAAGCTCATAATCATAGCTTCCGCCCTGTGCGCGCATAACATCAAGCAGTTCCTCACAATGGCGACATTCGGCTGTATTCATACACTTTCCCTCCTTTTTTCCAATAATTTTTGATAGACAGCAGACCTTTCAAGCTCTACCCTTGCATGGTCAGGCACCGCAGTAAGGCGCCCGTCTGTAATTCTTATGAGTCCCAGCTCCAAAAGCATGGATACGGCTATTTTGGTCTTACCGTAGCCGACCGAAATTATGCCGAGATATTTAAGTCTCTCGCTTGAAACGGGTTTTTTAAGTATTGTTTTATATATCTCTCCCACCTCGTTACGCGATGGGATAAGCACAGAAACATCGGCTTTTTTGCCGCAGACGTAATCGTGATAGGCGTTAAGCTGTTCGAAAAGCATACCGTCATCCGTGCCGCTCATGCGAAGCGCCTTTATCTGCACCGAAAGATTGAGAGAGGAATTATATTCGTTAACTCCGAGCGTTACCGCAATATCGAGAATATCCCCTATCTCAAAGCAGAACTGCGAGGGTCTTACCGAAAACAGAAGCGCTTGGAAAACATTATCATTTTTAGAAAAGAGAAGCTTTAAATGCTTGCCCTCTCCAATAGGCGTTATTTTATCAAGCCTTACGCCGAAAAGACCGAAAACAGGTGTAGGATTGCCCATTCCGAAGGGTTCGAGCATAGACAACGACTGCGCCATATCGAGCGACATTGCGGCAGGATTAAGCCGCAGGTCTACCGAAATGGAAGGAATGGCAGGCTCACGCGCGGCGGCGTAGTCATTAAGGGCGTTTCTGAATTCTTCGAGATTTTCAGCCTCAAGTCCCATTCCTGCCGCCAATTCATGACCGCCGAATTTAAGCAGATGCTCCGAGCAAGCGGAAAGTGCATCATAAAGCGAAAAGCCCGAAATGCTTCGAGCAGAGCCCTCGGCAATACCGTCATGCACCGATAAAACCAGAGCAGGCTTGCCGTATTTTTCCACTATTCGTGAAGCCACTATTCCGACTATGCCCTGATGCCAGTCCTCGCCCGCCACGACTATAACGCGGCTGTAGGCAAGACCCTGCTTTTCTATTTTTTCGACCGCTTGCTTTATAACGGTCTTTTCCATCTGCTGACGCCTTGCATTTTCAGCGTCAAGCTCGTTTGCAAGCTCTAAAGCGCGCATAGGCTCGGTCTCGCAAAGCAGCTCAAAGGCGCGGGTAGCGGCTCCTAATCTTCCTGCCGCATTTATGCGCGGAACAAGACCGAAGGAAACGCTTCCTGCGTTTATCTTGCCGCGGTCAATCCCTGCAACGCTCATAAGCATGGCAAGTCCTGCGCGCGGAGAAGCCTTAAGCTTTAACAAGCCCTGACGCACCATAGCGCGGTTCTCATTTACGAGCGGCATTACATCACCTACCGTTGCAAGGCACAAAAGGTCTGCGTATCGGTCAAGAAGCTGTTCGGGCTCCTTTTCCTCTATAGCGCATATCAGCTTAAAGGCAACCTGCGCTCCGCACACCTCCTTAAAGGTCGAGGGACAATCCCTGCGGTGGGGGTCAACTACAGCCACAGCCTCGGGCAATTCCTCGGGCGGCAGGTGATGGTCGGTCACCACCGTGCTGATACCTAAAGATGCCGCATACGCTATCTCTTTCGCACAGGCAATACCGTTATCGACCGTTATTATAAGCTCAACGCCCTGAATTTTAAGCGAATCGACTGCGGCGATATTCATGCCGTAACCCTCGTCAAGTCGGTCAGGGATATAAGGAGTCACCCTTGCTCCGCGCGAGGTAAGGTAATCATACAAAATAGCGGTAGCGGTAACACCGTCACAGTCATAGTCTCCAAAAATGGCAATATGACGGTTTTCTGCA
>JAFPCJ010000172.1 GCA_017423885.1 Clostridia bacterium
AGGTCGTCCTCTTTTCCGAAAAGGATGCGCTTTGTACTGCCGCAGCGGCAGGTCCCTGCTTTGAGGGCGCCAACATAAGCTGTGGAATGAGCGCTACCGCAGGAGCGATAAGCGCATACGGTGAGGACGGTATAAAAACCATTGCCGATGCTAAGCCCTTGGGTATCTGCGGTACGGGACTTGTTGATGTCATTGCTGTACTTTTGGAGCGCGGAGAAATTGACGAAACAGGCTTCATGGAATGTGAAAGCTATACTCTTTCCGAGGGTGTTACGCTTGAAGGCGGAGACGTAAGGCAATATCAGCTTGCTAAATCTGCCGTAAATTCAGCCATTCTTACGCTTATGAAGCTTAAGAATGTAGGCTTTGAGGACATCGGTAACATGTATATCTCGGGCGGTTTTTCAGCCAAGATAAATATAAAAAATGCAGTTAAAACAGGACTTTTACCGAAGGAGCTTGAAAGCAAATGCGTAACGCTTAACAACAGCAGTCTGCTCGGAGCCGTAAAATACGCCTTTGAGCAACACGAGCTTTCATGCCTTTTGGACGACACTCGATATATTGATCTTTCGTCTGACCCCGATTTTTCCGAGCTGTTTATTGAAAATATGATGTTTGAATAATGATTATTTCCCTCTGTTTAAGGGTATACTTTTTATACCATTTTAAACAGGGGGTATATTTTTTGATATCCACCATCATCAGAACTTCAATACTGTATTTGGTAGTAATAATCGGCATAAGACTTATGGGTAAACGGCAGATCGGTGACATGCAACCCAACGAGCTTGTTATAACTTTACTCATATCCGAGATAGCCGCCATTCCGCTTCAGGATACCGACCAGCCGATACTAAACGGTATTGCGGCAATAAGTGTGCTTGTTATACTCGAGATATTGCTTTCGGTAATTGCCATGAAAAGCTTTATTATGCACCGACTCATGAGCGGAAGGTCGGTAGTTGTAATAAAGGACGGAGTGATCGATCAATGCGCCATGAAGCGAGTAAGACTTACCGTAGTTGACCTTGTAGAGCTGCTACGCGGTCAGAATGTTTTTGATATTTCCACGGTAGCATTCGCGGTGCTTGAGGTAAACGGTCAATTAAGTGTACTGCTCAAAAGCGGTGCACAGCCTGTAACGGTTGACGATATGAAGCTTAAGCCCAAGCTTCAAGGACTTGCTGTTACAGTAATAAGTGACGGCAAGACCGTTCCCGAATCGCTATCGGCGCTTGATACCGACGAAACGGCTGTATCAAGGCTATTAAAGGGCAAACACCTTGAAATATCCGATGTTTTTCTTATGACGCTTGACCATTACGGAAATACCTGCATAATAGAAAAAGACGGTATCGGAGGCAAGGCATGAAAAGAATACTGATAGCGCTTGTGTTATTAATAGCGGTGCTCTTAACCGTATTTTTCGGCAGTAAGACCGTAATAAGTTTATGTGATGCCTCGCTTTCAGAGCTTGAGCAGTCGCTTGACGCAGCACAAAGCAATGATTGGGAGAAAACAACTGCACATTCGGATAAGCTACTCAAAAAATGGGACGAAAACCGTCTCAAGGCTCTGTGCTTTGCCAACCGCGGCGAGATAGACAAAATTAACGAGCGTATTGCCGTGCTTGCGGCTATTGCCGACCGAAAAAACCTTTCGGAATTCGAGGAGACCGCCGCCGAGATAGGTCACATGCTTAAAATGCTTCGGCATGAACAGTTTCTTACCGCCGAAAGCTTTGTTTGACAAGAAATCCCCTCTTTTCCGTTTGATATTTATGCAAAAGAAATGTTGACTTTATGCATTAATAATGCTATAATACTCTCGTCATTTAACCAAATTATAAGAAAAGAGGAAATAAAAATGAAAATGACTAAAAAAATCATTGCATTGCTTTTAGCAGTTCTTATGCTTGCTTCCTTTGCAGGTTGCGGCAATGCCAAGACCTCGTCAGATGCCGATGCTGACAAAACTCTCGTTATGGCAACAAACGCTTCCTTCCCTCCCTATGAGTACAAGGACGACAATGACGGCTTTGCCGGAATCGATATCGAGATCGCAGGTCTCATTGCTGACAAGCTCGGCATGAAGCTTCAGATCGAGGACGTTGAGTTTGGCTCCATCATCGGCGGCGTACAGTCCGGTAAATACGATATGGGTATGGCAGGTATGACCGTTACCGACGAGCGCAAGCAGAGCGTTGACTTCTCCATCACCTATGCTACAGGTATTCAGTCGGTTATCGTTAAGGAAGACAGCAAGTATGCTTCCTTCGAGGATTTCTATACCGGCTTTGATGCAGACGGCAACCCCGCAGGCGTTAAGGAGAATATAAAGATCGGTGTTCAGCAGGATACCACCGGTGATATCTACTCTTCCGATGTTCCCGCAAAATGGGGCTTCGGTGAAGAAAACGTTGTTCGTTTCAAGACCGGTAACGATGCTGTTCAGGCTCTCGTTTCGGGCAAGGTTACTGCAGTTATCATTGATAATGAGCCTGCAAAGTCCTATGTTGCTTCTAATACAGGTCTTAAGATTCTTGAAGGTGAGTATACCAACGAGGATTACGCTATCTGCGTAGCCAAGAACAACACCAAGCTTCTCGAGGATATCAACAACGCTCTTAAGGAACTTCAGGATTCCGGAGAGATTCAGAAGATCATTGATAAGTACATCAAAAAGTAATTGATGCTTTCGGGCGGCTTTAACACCGCCCGTTTTTTGTGTTCTAAAATATTTCAAAGGAGGATCGGCAATGTCGGAATGGTTTAAAAACCTTTGGGCATCAATTTCGGTATGGGATCAAGGTCTTGCCGATGAATTCAAGCTTAACTTTATCGACGGCGACCGTTGGAAGTGGCTGTTTGACGGTCTTAAGGCTACCATCATCATAACATTTTTTGCTGTTCTTATAGGTATAGCATTAGGCGTTGTTATTGCTATTATCCGCTCGACCTATGATAAGAATTATTCTGCCATGAAAAAACGCGGCGGTATAGGTGTTCATGTTTTGCGTATCTTGAATGCAATATGCAATATCTATCTTACCGTGATTCGCGGCACCCCTGTTGTAGTACAGCTTCTTATTATGTATTTCATAATTTTTGCTTCTTCTACAAACGGTACTATGATAGCTATTATTGCTTTCGGTATCAACTCGGGCGCTTATGTTGCAGAAATATTCCGAAGCGGTATAATGTCAGTTGATAACGGACAGTTTGAAGCAGGACGCTCGCTCGGCTTCAACTACATACAGACCATGATATACATAGTAATTCCGCAGATGTTCAAGATAGTTC
>JAFPCJ010000015.1 GCA_017423885.1 Clostridia bacterium
ACCCTCACGGATATACACAGGTATTCTGTTAAGGGGCGAAGCCACCGTATGCGTTCCGCCGCCAAGCAAAGAGCCGTCCCAAAGCGACGTCCAGCGTCCCTCGGGCAGATAAACGGTATAGTTAAGCTTACCCGAAGCGGTAACAGGGCAAACAAGTAACTCATTACAGAAAAGATACTGCTCGGTGACGTTTGCAAAAGTCTCATCCTCGGGGAAAGCCAAAGCCATTGCCTGCATCATGGGTGCGCCTATTTTATTAGCGGTAAGGTTTGCGCTGTATAAAAGATCAAGCATATTATAACGAAGCGAATAAGCCGTTTTAAAGGTTGCTTGCGCCTGCTCACCGAAGTTCCAAGGGTTTTTATCCTGACCACCGTGTACTCTCATAAGCGGGCTAAAAAGCGAGAACATAAGCCAACGCTGATACAGCTCATCACTTATCTGACTGCTTGAATAAAAGCCGCCAAGATCGCTTCCCCATGTGGAAAAGCCGCTCGCGCTCATGGAAAGACCTGCTGATATGGAAGCTTTAAGTCCGTCAAACGATCCGTTTGTATCACCGCCGAAATTAGCGCCGTAGCTCTGACTTCCCGCACAGCCTGCGCGCGCAAAGAGGATAAAGTCATCCCCTACCTCGCTTTTAAATACCTCATTAACCGTTTTGGTATAGGGCAAAGCATAATAATTATGCATTTCATCGCCCTTCATGCCGTTATATGCGTGATACCACTCGTCAACATACTCGCCGTAATCCACCATTGCACCGCGAAGTCCTGCTTTGATAAGCTTTTTAAAGCCACCGTTTTTAAGCGCCTGAACCATGTTGGGATTTGAAAAATCACCCCAATAATCGTATCTCACGGTCTTGTCAGCATTATAAAACGCAGGCAACTCACTCTCGGCAACATCAGGCAAAAGACTTTTAAGATTTTCTATGCTCAAATCAGAAAGTCCTGTTTCGGAATTCACCCATTGGGTGACTGACGGATTATTCCATGCAAGCGGCTTAACACCGTAAGAGGCGGCAAGCTTCAGCACTCTTTCGGTAAGCGGTCGGTTCTCAATAAATACAGCAGAGGGAAGCATACCCATTTCCTTATATTTATTAAGTACGCTTTTTACATTATTGAATACCGCAAGATCCTTCGCGGTCTGCGAGCTTGAGGTGGCTCCGTCGGTCCACAGCCCTTCTGTGCCGCCTGCCCAATAGCCGAACGCCCATTCGGGAGACTTTATAGGTCTGCCTGTAAGCGCTGTATAGCTTTCTATATTCTCAAGCGGCGTACCGAGATACATATAATAATCAAAGTCCGCTCCGTTAAGGTCAAGCGAGTATTTTGAAGCATCACTTTTACCTATGTCGGCATAACCGCCGTAGCAGGAATTGAAATACAGCGTATATCCCTTTGAGCTATGAAGAATAGGTACATTGGCATAGGAATTCGGCTTGTCGCCCGAAGTCTTTGTATGATAGCCTGTATCGGTATTCCAAAGCCAGACCTTTTTACCGACCTGATTCAGTCCGTTATAGCGCTCTCCAAGACCGTATATCACTTCGCCCGAAGAAAGAGCTCCCTCTAATTTGACCTTTTGCATTACGTTGCCCGAGTCAAATCCAAAATACATCTGACTTGCCGAAGCCGTAAAGCTCTTCGAGCCATCGGAATATGTAACGCTCCAAGGAGTAGTATTATAATTAAACGTAACATTAAGCTCGCTGTTTTCAGCAGTCAAAAGCAGGACCTTCGAGCTTACGGTTTTATACTTGATTTTTTTCAGCGCTTCAGGCTCAAAGTTTCCTTTGTTCTGCGTTGAAAGTCTTACTCCGCCCTCTTCAGGAAAGGAAAGCTCAAAATTTATAATGTCTGACTTGCCGCCAATCGTTGAAACAAAAGAAAAAGTGTTCGTACCTTTCGTTACACTTGCTACTTTTGCGGGACTGTACCAGCTTACGGTATATTCTGTCATCACAGCAGCCGCCGAAGCGCAAAGGCTCTCCGAAAGCAGGGAAAACATCATTGCAAAGCTCAATATTATACATATAGCACGTAAAACTGTTTTTTTCATCCTCTTTTTTCCTTTCTTCAAGCCAATCATAAACTATATATTCATTGTAACAGATCAGCCTCATATAATGCTATTGATTTTTTGCAAAATTAATATTTTTTATTCAAATTTATTTTATCATCCTTTGTATATTATTTTCAACACTTATTTATCTGTGCGCCGAAGTGAATTGGTTAACCAAAATAAAAAAGCCGGTTTTAATAACCGGCTTTTGATATACCTATTAAACCAAAAATACTATTCCCTTTGTAACAATAGAAACTATTGCCGCGGCTCCAACCACACCGAGCGCTATAGCGGGAAATGCGCGCGAAAGCTTCATATCAAGCATTGCCGCTACAAGCGCACCCGTCCATGCTCCGGTTCCGGGCAAAGGAATGGCAACCAGAATAAACAATCCCCAGAAAGCATATTTCTGAACAACATCCGATTTGCTTTCGGCTCGCTTTTCAAGCTTTGTAACAAGTCCGTCAAGCTTGGGACTGATTCTTCTCATCAGCGCAAATATTTTTTTAATAAAAATTATTATAAACGGTACGGGAATGAGATTTCCTATAACACAGATGACTATTGCATACCAAAAATTCAACTGATAGCCTTCCGTTGCAATCGGTAAAGCTCCGCGGAGCTCGATTACAGGCACCATCGAAAGCAAAAGCGTTAAAAGAGTCTTACCCCAAAAGCTTTTCAAAAACACCGTTATCTACCTCCGATAAATTTTACAAGCTAAACGGTCTGTATGTCACATTTGCGGCTGTAAAAATTATTTCAATATATTCTGTGAAGCTATAGCCACGGCTTAAAGGTATTACCACAAGAATATATGCCAAAACTACGAGCGCTATGAGTAAAATTACAGTAAGCACCAATATCGGACTGCGAAAACGCGGACGCATATCCTCGGGATCAGGCTCCGCAAACAGACTGTCTGCATCGGCTCCTGCATCATAATCCACATCATAATAATGCTTTTTGCTGAACTTTACCTGACGCGGCTCAATGAAAAGCTCAAACTCCTCATTCTTTACATCCTGCAAGGGCGCATTATTGGTTTTAGGATCCTCATCAGCACCGTTTTCCATAGTTGCAATAAGCATATCATCCATGTTGAGTGTATCCTCTGCCGCAATCTCTACGGTTGCTTCAGGCTCGCTGACCTCTTCATTTTCTTCGGCGTTTTCTTCTGTCGGCTCGATCTCGGTCGGCTCTGACTCATTGCTTGGTGCCTCTACAGCTTCTTGTACCGTTTCTTCTGTTTCTTCATTAGGTTGCTCTTGAGTTTCGGTATCAGCTTCGGTCTCCAAAACAGGCTCCTCGGTCACCTCTTCAGATTCCTGCAAGGGTGCTGCAGTCGTTTCCACAATGTCACTAACCGCATCCTCTGTTTGCTGCGGTTCTGCAGCTTCCTCTGTTTTTTGCGGTGCTCTTACAGGAGAAATGCTTAATTCCTCGATATAAGGATGAATGAGAGTAGTCATAATACTCTTGCGGATATTTTTACTCTCGGAAAGAAGTATTATAGACTGCGGACCGCTTTCAATTATGCAACCGCCGAAGATACCCTCGGGTGTCACAAGCGGCATAGAGCCGTCAATTATTCCTATATCTCCGCCCTCTTTAATGCCGTAGGCGTTATTATCCGCCTTGACGACATTTTTACCGATAGCGGCGGCAACGCCGTTTATGAGGCCCGACTCACCGAAAAGAGAGCCGCAACAGATCATCACTCTGCTTCTTGATACAGCGCGCGAAAGAGAATGTATAAACTCTTTTCTGTCGGAGACCTTATCGGTAAGCAATCTCATTCTGCAACAGCCGCAAAGATTAAATTCCATTTCAAAATCGGTTGGGGTAAGATAATAAATTATATCGACCTTAATGTTTTGAAGCATTTTTATTTCTCCTTTAAGCTTTGTTTATCGTAAGGGTATTCAAGCGAATGTTTTTTGTACCAACCCTCGGGATACCTCGGGGAGGGATTAGCAATGGCAGTATCGGTAAAGGTCTTTATAGCCTCATTTTCATGTAAGATCCTCGCCATTACTACAAGCCGCGCATTCTCAAAATCATCCGCGCAGGTAACAAGCGTCAGCATGCGGTCTTCGTATTCAACCTCTACACCTGTATTGATTATACTTCGTTCTTTTACGCCGTCCATCCATTCGCAAAATGCGGTATAGCTGAATTTAGAGCGTCGGATATCAAAATCTTCGGGAGCAGTCTCGGTTGCATCAACAAGAAATACCGCAAATACCTTATAAATATCGTCACCGTATACGGTACTGAAGGACACGGCAGGATTTTTTTTGAAAAAATCAAGATTTCTGTAGCGCTTCAGGGTGCCGAACATAGTGCCGTCAGTCATATTATGTCCGTAGATAACAAGATTTTTATCCTGACCGTTCTTATCGATCACATCATCCGCCTACAAATAAAGAGTTCCGTGCTCATCAGGCTGCTGACGCTGATCATGGTTAAGATAAAAGCTATCATCCGTATGCTGATATACAGGATTATCTATATTGGTTCCGCTTACCGTAAGCCAACCCGAAAAATCGTAATTTTCCTTTCGAAGCTCGGCAAAGCGTTCCTTTGTATTAAGTTTTTTGTCATACCATATTTCTCGGCTATTATCTACGAGCCGCTGTTGCTCAACGGTATTGGAAAAATATTTGATGAGATATGCCGATGAAACGATCATAACGATTATCGATATTATAAAAAGCAGTTTTATAGCTATCTGCTTGAAATTATCCTTTTTGGTAGGAAGCAAGGAGCAGTATACCGCGAATAAAGCTTTTTTTAATTTTTCAAGCATCGGTTTCGACTCCGGCTTCACAGGGGAAATATGGCTCTCTGCCATTATGCAGTCTACCCTCTTTCAAAATATTCAATAAGCATTGAAAGCAATGCCGAGCATGCAGTGTTTCTGATCTGATCGCGGTCTGACGATTCGATCATAAGCTTTGTAACACTCACCTGACGCTCATCAGCAAGCGCGATATATACCGTACCCACGCTTTTACCCTCGCAAGGCTCGGGTCCTGCAACGCCTGTAACCGCAAGCCCTATATCAGCATTTGCCTTTCGGCGCACTCCGTATGCCATTTCACCTGCAGTCTTACGGCTGACTGTGCCGTACTCTCGGATAGTATCGGGACTTACCGACAGCATTTTCTGCTTTGCGGCGGCGCTATACGCGGCAACGCCTGTCTCAAAAACCGCCGAAGCGCCCGATACAGAGGTTATATAAGCCGAAAGCAGTCCTCCTGTGCAGGATTCTGCCGTAGCCACCTTTTTGCCCGTAGCCCGAAGTACAGCTACCGCTTTCTTCGCTTTCTCGCGACATTCCTCGGATGTGCTATGCTTGATCATAGTGATATCTCCGTTCGTTAAAATTAATATTCGCGAACGCCCTCGGCGTCAATAAGCAGATATCGGGTATCGTTGATGGCGCGCTCCATAAGCTCCTCTATCGGAAGCGCCTTTTCTGCCGCGGCACACTGTCCCTTCTTGGGCTTGGTATGCGGATGTCTTGGAGTAAATACCGTACAGCAATCCTCGTAAGGCAGGATCGAGGTCTCAAAGGTATCTATGTTTTTAGAGATACGCACTATCTCCTCTTTATCCATACCGATAAGCCGACGGAGAACAGGAATATCGGTCACCTCATCGGTCGAAGCGATCGCAGGCAAGGTCTGACTTGCCACCTGACCGAGACTCTCACCCGTAATAAGTGCCAGACAACCGTTTTTCTCGGCTATCTTCTCGGCTATACGCATCATCATGCGGCGCATAATAAGGGTGAAATAGTCCTCATTGCATTTTTCCCCTATCTGCTCTTGTATCTCGGTAAACGGAACTATCGCAAGCTTTATTACTCCGCTGTACTTTGCTACCTTTGAAAGCAATGTGCAGACCTTTTGCTCGGCGCGAGCGCTTGTATACGGCGGACTTGCAAAATGTATCGCATCAAGCATAAGTCCTCGCTTTGCCATTGTCCATGCCGCAACGGGACTGTCTATACCGCCCGATATAAGGATGGCGGCATGTCCTGCCGTACCTACGGGAAGACCGCCTGCACCCTTTATCTGGTCGCCTCTTACATAGGCGGCAAAATCACGCACCTCTACTGTTACGGTAATATCAGGCGAATGAACATCCACCTTCAAATGCGGAAAACGTGAAAGAATAGCACCGCCCACCTCTCGGCATATTTCGGGAGATTTAAGTGCAAAGCTCTTGTCGGCACGCTTTGCCTCAACCTTAAAGGTCTTAAGCTCTCTCAACTGCTCGGAAAGATATTCGGGAGCCTTTTCGAGAATATCTGCCATATCCTTTTCGCAAACGCAAGCGCGGCTGAAGGCTGAAATACCGAAAATACGGCTCACTCGCTCAAGTGCTTCTTCAAAATCAAAATCATCCTCGGCAGGTTCAATATAAAGCGTTGACTGCGCGCGGCGCATATTGACCTTTCCGAGGTCCTTTAGTCTGCGCTGAATATTTCCGCTCATAACCGATTCAAAGTTGCGGCGGTTTAGTCCCTTTAATGCCAACTCGCCGTCCTTAATCAAAATTATCTCTTTCATATCTTAAAAGCTTGCCTTTCTTAATTTTTGAGTAGCCTCTGTTATTGCCGATACAAGTCGGTCAACGTCCTCTTTTGTGTTTTCGCGACTGAAGCTTATGCGAAGCGCGCTGTCTGTACGCTTGCGGTCAAGCCCCATTTCGCGAAGAACATAACTGCCCTCTCCTTTAGCGCACGCACTTCCCGAGGAAACGTATATATCCCTTTCTTCAAGGAAATGAAGCAAGGTTTCCGAACGGTAACCCATTACCGAGACGTTAAGTATATATGGAAGTGCATCGATTGGAGAATTTATAACTACCGCGCTTGTTTCAAGCAATCTTTGACGCGCATAAGCGTTGAGTTGCTCGATCATTTCGTATGCGCGCTCAATATTTCCAAGATCTTCAAGCGCACCGCCAAGTCCGCATATCATAGGAACCGATTCGGTAGACGAGCGCATACCGCCTTCCTGACCACCGCCTGTCATAAGCGGAGGAATATGGGCGTTTTTAGCAATATACAAAGCACCGATGCCTTTAGGCGCGTGTATCTTATGGCCGCTGACCGACATAAGATCGACCCCAAGCTTTTCAGGACAGATCTGCAGCTTTCCGAAGGCTTGTACAGCATCACAATGCATAAGCGCAAATTTTGCCCGACTGTGAAGCAGCTTTGCCGCCTCGCGCACAGGCTGAACCGCTCCTGTTTCATTGTTTACAAGCATCATGCTTAAAAGCACGGTATTTTCATTTACGGCCTCTTCAACTTGGCTCATAGGCACAACGCCGTCCGCATCAGGACGAAGCTTTACCACCTCAAAGCCCTGCGAAGAAAGACGCTCAAAGGTCTCTAAAACAGACGGATGCTCTATAAACGTAGTAATTATTCGTTTGCCGCGTTTTGCGCCCTTTAAGGCGGCTCCGAGTATAGCAGTATTATTAGCCTCGGTACCGCTCGAAGTAAAAACAAGCTCACCGGCGCGGCATTTAAGTATACCGGCAAGTCTTTCCCGCGCTTTATTCACCGAATTTTCAGCATCCATACCGAGCCTGTGCAAGGATGAGGGATTTCCCCAATTTTCCGCAAGAGCACAGTTTACATACTCTATCGCTTTCTGACTCGGCTTAGTGGTCGCACTGTTGTCAAGATAAACAAAGGACCGCAAATTACAACACTTCCTCATTATATTCCATATTATTATACTATATTTATTTTTATTTCTCAATAGCGAAATGTGTCGGAAATGAAAATTTTTAATAAAAAAACATCCGAAAAAGCTTTTCGCCCTTTCGGATGTAAAGGTTTTAAGTTTTTTATCTGCTCGCACGCATCGGATTTTCAAGAAAATCCTTGTATGCAAGTGC
>JAFPCJ010000173.1 GCA_017423885.1 Clostridia bacterium
ACCTTCTTTTTCACATATGCAAGGAAAGAGTTCAGATGCACCAAAAGCGCTTTTCTCACATAAGTTCGGGAATTGAACTTCTCGAATCCGACCCTCTGTGTAATCTTTCTATAGAAGAAATCGCCCAATCCTGCAACGTAGGCGCTTGCTATTTCAGGAGATTGTTCAAGGAATACTCGGGAAAAAGTCCCCTTGAATACCGGATGGATTTACGCCTTAATATGTCAAAAAGTATGCTGGAAAGTGGCGAAGCTACGCTTGAGTATATCTCCGAAGCTCTGAATTTTGAAAGTACATCCTATTTTTGCAGGATATTCAAAAAGAAATTCGGCATAACTCCGGGGCAATTCTTCCAGGATGGCATGTCCTGCCCTCAAGCATTGGCCTCAACTCTTGAGGATCTTAATGAGCTCACCCCCACCCAGCTTGAGCACGTAAGGAGCATCATTAAGGATATAAAGAGATAAATAATGCTACGCCCGCAAACGGGCGACCATAAACAAAAAGCAATTCCGTTTCGGAATTGCTTTTTATATTGCATCAATTATTCTGCGTTGTTTGTTTGTATCAGGTCAGTATCCTCTTCGTCTTCCTGAGGAACTGCGGCGGCACAAACAACTCTGACGCCATCGGCCACTCTCATAACTATAACGCCCTGTGTAGCTCTTCCCGCAACGCGGATCTGACTTACGGGGGTTCTTATAATTACACCGTCCGATGTGATGAGCATAATATCGTCATCATCGTTAACCACAAGCAGGTCTACTACCTTGCCCGTTTTATCGGTAAGCTCATGTGTGGTAACACCCTTACCGCCACGGTTGATGACTCTGTACTCATCGGGCATACTTCTCTTTCCGAAGCCGTTTTCGGTAATAGTAAGCACGCTTGTACCCTCACGGATAATGCCCATATTTACAACGTAGTCGTCGTCGGCAACCTCCATAGCGGTAACGCCCTGAGTAACTCTGCCCATTGTACGAACGTTCTTTTCGTTAAAGCGTATTGCCTTACCCTTTGCGCTACCGATGATGATATCATCATTGCCGCTTGTAAGTGCAACCTGAACAAGCTCGTCGCCCTCACGCAGGATGACCGACAAAATACCCGTTTTGCGGATATTATTAAAGTCGCTGAGCTTGGTCTTTTTAATGAAGCCCATCTTGGTGGCCTGAACAAGATGCTTACCCTCACGCTCCTCTTCGCTTTCGGGAAGCGGGATAACCGCGGTCACCTTTTCGCCTGCATCAAGATTGAGCAGGTTTACAAGGGCTGTTCCCTTTGCGGTTCTGCCTGCTTCGGGGATGGTATAGCATCTTCTTGTATGAACCTTACCGGTGCTTGTAAAGAACAGCATATCGGTATGTGTGCCGGCTACTATTACCTTTTCGGCAAAGTCCTCCTCGCGGGTGGTAAGTCCGGTGACTCCTCTTCCGCCTCTGTTCTGTGTTCTGTAGGTACTGCTGGGCAAGCGCTTGATGTATCCGAAATGGGTAAGTGTAACCACCATCTCGTCGCGCTGAATAAGCTCCTCAAGGTCTATTTCATCGTCCGCGGCGGTTATCTCGGTGCGACGGTCGTCGCCGTACTTTTCGGCTATAACGCTTATCTCCTGTTTGATTATATCAAGCACCATACGCTCACTTCCAAGAACCTGATTGAAATAATCAATTAATTTATGCTTCTCATCAAGCTCATCCATAAGGCGCTGACGCTCAAGACCGGTAAGACGGTGCAGGCGGAGATCAAGAATGCTCTTTGCCTGCTCCTCGGAAAAGCCGAACTCATCTATAAGACGGTTCTTGGCTATCTCGGGGGTCTGAGAGGAGCGAATGGTATCGATGACGGCATCAAGGATATCAAGTGCTTTAATAAGACCTTCCAAAATATGAGCTCTTGCAAGGGCTTTTTTAAGGTCATATTTGGTTCTGCGAACAATGACCTCCTTCTGATGCTCAAGATAATGATACAGCATCTCCTTAAGGGATAGCACCTTGGGCTCGTTATCAACAAGTGCAAGCATGATTGCACCGAAGGTCTCCTGAAGCTGAGTATGCTTAAACAGGAAGTTGAGCACCACATTGGGGTTAACGTCCTTTTTAAGCTCAAGAACTATGCGCATACCCTCCTTGTTGGACTCGTCGCGAAGGGCGCTTAAGCCCTCGAAGCGCTTTTCCTTATGAAGCTCGGCTATCTTCTCTACAAGACGTGCCTTGTTTACCTGATACGGAAGCTCTGTAACAACTATTCTTGCGCGGTCTGCGCTTATCTGCTCTATTTCGTGGCGAGCGCGCACAACGATGCGGCCGCGACCGGTATTATAGGTATCCCTTATGCCGCTAAGGCCCATAACGATACCCGCGGTGGGGAAATCGGGGCCCTTAACGTGCTCCATAAGCTCGTCCACCGTGATATCGGGGTTGTCAATCATTGCAATCGTGCCGTCGATAACCTCGGAAAGGTTATGCGGAGGAATGTTGGTTGCCATACCGACGGCGATACCGTCCGCGCCGTTTACAAGCAAGTTGGGATATCTCGCAGGGAGCACCGTAGGCTCTTCCTCGCTGCCGTCGAAGTTGGGGATAAAATCCACCGTTTC
>JAFPCJ010000174.1 GCA_017423885.1 Clostridia bacterium
CGTATCTGCCGCATCGACTGTGCTCGGATATGTAAACGGTGTTAACGTCAACCTCCGCGCAGGCGCAGGCACCGGCTTCACCTCGCTCGGAAAATTAAGTCACGTTCAGGTAGAAATACTCGGCAGTACCAAGGATTCCTCGGGCGCTGAATGGAAAAAGATACGCTACGGCAGTCTTGAGGGGTATATGCATGGGCAGTATGTAACCGTACTCTCCTCTTCGCAGACTGCGCTCACCTTTGAGGAGCAGTTGGCGCTTTTCCCCGAGGATTACCGCGAGCCGCTTCGCGCGTTGCACAGCATATATCCTAATTGGAGCTTTACAGCCGATAACCTCTCGGTCACCTTTGACAAGGCGCTTGCGGCTGAAAGCACCTTCCCCACAAAGCTCATACCTGCGTCCTACCCCAATTCTCTCAAATCCATGGGTGAAAACGCATATAATTGGAGCACGGGAGTCTGGGCAACAAATGCAGGAAATTGGGTGGGAGCTTCAAAGGAGCTTGTTGCTTACTATATGGACCCTCGCAACTTCCTGAACACTACCGATATCTGGATGTTTGCAACCCTTTCCTTTGACCGCACTTCGCAGACGCGCGAGGGGGTTGAAAAAATAGTTGCGGGTACATTTTTAGCAAACGGCTTTTCGGACAAGAGCGACTACAACGGCTCTTATATCGACATCATAATGGAAGCCGCCTCGCAAAGCGGTGTCAGTCCATACATGATAGCTTCTACCATTATTCAAGAGCAGGGCACACAAGGTTCAAGCGCACTCATATCAGGTAATTACACCGGCTTTTCAGGCTATTACAACTTCTTCAACTTCGGCGCAAGCGGCACAACTGAAGCCGATGTCATTAAAAACGGTCTTACCTATGCAAAAAATCAGGGTTGGACTTCGCGCTCCAAGGCAATAATCGGCGGCGCCAAAAAGATATCGGGCAGCTATTTCTCAAAGGGTCAGGACACTTATTACTACAAAAATTTCGATGTTCAAAGCGGAAATTTTTCCTTCCAATACGCGCAGAACATATATGATTCGAAAAACTCTGCCGCGAGTCTGCGGAAGATGTATATAGGCGATACCGCGTCTACCCTTAACTTCAGTATCCCTGTATACAAGGATATGTGGGAGACCGCTCCTGCAAAACCCGAGGAAAGCAGCAAGAAAAATAATTATTATTTCCTTTCGCTTGATGTTTCGGGATTTTATATGCATCAAAGAAACTACGCACTGACCGTCTCGCAGGACACTCGGCTGACCTACACCCTGCCTGCAGGCGCGCAGTACACAGGTGATTCCCTTTTTCAACTCAAAAGCGGCAATAACACGGTCGTTTTGCCCATAAAGGCAGAATCGGGCGCTATGAGCAAATACACCTTAACTGTAACCGCCGCAAAGGACTGTCTGCTTTCGGTAAGAGACAAGAGCAAACCATTGATAATCCCCGATGCTCCCAAGGTCCTGCAGTATAATAACGGCAATCTGACGCTCATCGGAAATACAGGTTACCAATACAGCATAGACAAGGTAAATTGGCAAAGCTCGCCCATATTCGAAAACATATCGCTTGACAGCGTTATATCGGTTTACTGCCGCACCTCGGCAGAGGAAGTAAGTGCCGCCACCAAGATAATGGCGGTATCGGCACCAAAAATAAAGCTCGTAGGCTCCAAAGCGGTGGCTTTCGAAGCACAGAGCGGATTTTTGTACAGTGTTGACGCGATAAATTGGCAAAGCACCTCAGTTTTAGGTTTGCTTGAAGCAGGTAAGCGCTACACGCTTTATAAGTTGCCGCAAAACCGCGATGGCATAACCGTTTTTTACGATGGCGAGACAGAATTCATCACATACGAGCAGGACATCACGCCTGCCGCCAACGCTTCGGGGCTTGCTTTTCTCCGCCGCGCGGTAATTGATGATTTAGAGGTTTTAGACCTTGATATCAATTCAGACACCGTTGTAGATATCCGCGATGTAATAAGACTCAAAAAGCAGATACTGAACATGACATAGTCGGGTGCCCCGACAGGCAGACGTTGCCGTCTTTGAGTAAAAACGCAATATCGCCGCCCGAGTGCCTCGGGTGGCAGACGTTGCCTTTTGGGTACGGAATTTCAATAGTTGTTCCCGACCATGTCATTGCGAGCGTTAGCTTTACTATACAATTAAGTGGGATGTCTTACAAAGACATCCCACTTTTTTATGCCGATACTATTCTTATTTGCAACCTATCTATAGGCTTTGAATAAATGCCTGCGTAGCCATCAGCACCGCTTCCGTAATTTCTTACCCAAGGCAGATATATTCCGCCTACTGTAGATACTCGGTATTCCACCGCGGCGCCCTCTATACCCTCAATATACATCTGAATACCGTCTATCTCTTTGCCGTATATTCCGGCATAACCGCCCTGTTTTTTATCAAGGTCGCGCACCCACGCAAGATATCCGCCGCCTTTAAGATGAGCTCGGTATATTATACTGCCGCTTGTAAGCCGTGCGCGGAAGCCCGTCATTGCACGACCCTTTATTCCTGCAAAGCCCTCATTGGTTTTTTCCTCGTAATTTGTGACATCTTCCCACCAGCGGTCGGTAAACGCCGCATAGATAACACTTGGAAGCTCGGTTGAATAATGCGCTCTTACTCGGTTTAAAAAATATTCCCAGCCATACTGCTCAAGAGTACGGTGGGGACAGCGTTTTCCGCTGTAATCCTCATGCTTTGTAACTGCTGTCAGCCCTAAACCGAATTGCTTTAAGAGACCGGCTGTAAGCATTGCCGCATTTTCCTGCGCCTTTTCGAAGCGTTCTCCGCCTGTAAGCGAATAACATATCTCTATAGCAATACCCTTGCGGTTTCCTATGCCGTTCCCATCCCCTGCATGCCATGCATTACGGTCAAGCTCTATACCCTGCACGGCTTCGCGGTCATCAACGGCAAAATGAAAGCTCACCTCGTTATTGTTGCTGTGCATATAAGCGATCTCCTGCGCGGCAGTGGCATCGTTTGCGGTATTGTGTATCACAATACATTCAGGCTTCATCTCAAACGGACATTTTAAAGATATCTTGTCGGCAGGACAAGGTATTTTTCTTATTTCAAGCATGTACTTCTCTCCTTTTCTGTATATACTATGCAGCAAAGGAGTAAAAGTATCTAAAAATGGTTATATATTTTTTACGCAAACTTCTTGAAAAAATTTCCTATACACGCTATAATAACTATAACATATCATTTGAAGGTAAGGTTATATGCTTCGTTTTATTCCCAACATCATAACATCATTACGCATTTGCGGAACGGCTTTTTTACTTTTCATTCAGCCGTTTACTCCGCTTTTTTATGCGGTTTACACGCTCTCGGGGTTAAGCGATGTGCTTGATGGCTTCATCGCCCGAAAAACAGGCAATGTCAGCGAATTCGGCACCAAGCTTGACAGCATTGCCGATCTTATGTTTTATACTTTAATGCTTTTGCGCATCATGCCTGTGCTTATAGAAAAGCTTCCTGTATCGGTTTGGATCGCCATTGCCGTGATACTGCTTATCCGCATTGCCGCTTATATTACTGCGGCTGTTAAATACCGCCGTTTTGCTTCACAGCATACCTGGCTCAACAAAGCAACAGGCGGCGGAGTATTTGCAGTTGCATACTTCATAAAGCTTCCATTTGCAATAGAGCTTTGCTGGGTCGTATGTGCAATAGCGTGCTGCGCTTCACTCGAAGAGCTTTTAATACATATACGAAACAAAAGCTATCATCCGAGAATAAAAAGTATCTTTCAAAAAGTATAAATCAAAGGTCGGTAACCATTACTTTGACTTTATTCTCTTGGTTTTGCTAAAGTGTTGCACTTGATAGTATAACTCACCTAAAAGAAAAGCCGTCTTATCCTTTGCAGGATAAGACGGTTAGTTTTTTACACATTAGCCGCGGCAGTTTTAATTATTTCTATCGCCTTTTGAAGCGTTTGAATCGGGATATTAAGCGCAGGAAGCAGTCTCACCTTATCCTTTGCGGTAAGACACAGCACACCGTTTGCCATGCATTCCTTTACTATATCACCTGCCGCGCGTTCGGTAGCAATACCGATCATTAGACCCTTGCCTGTAACGCCCTTAATGCCCTTGGCGCCTTCAAGCGCCGCAAATATGTATTCACTCTTTCGACACACCTCGGCAAGAAAATCGTCATCCATGCGCGTAATAACGCTTACCGCTCCTGCACAGCACACGGGATTGCCGCCATAGGTAGAGCCGTGATCTCCGAAAGCGAAAACCTTCTCAACCTTCTCGCCAAGCAAAGTGGCTCCTATCGGCAGACCGCCGCCCAAGCCCTTGGCGGTAGATACGATATCAGGCATTATACCGTAATGCATAAAGGCATAGAGTTTGCCTGTTCTGCCATTACCTGTCTGCACTTCATCGACTATAAGCAGAATATCCTCGCGCTCACAAAGCGCCTCCACCGACTTAACATATTCACTCTCAAGCGCAATAACTCCGCCCTCGCCCTGAATACATTCTATCATGACCGCGGCTGTCTTATTAGCGGCTACTGCCGCTTCAAGCGCCGATATATCGTTAGCTGGCACATGAAGAAAACCGGGAGTAAGCGGACGGAAAAGCTCATGATAGTGAGCCTGACCTGTTGCCGCAAGGGTAGTATGGGTTCTGCCATGGAAGCTGTTTTCAAGCGTAATTATATTGTAATACTCTTCGCCCTTTTTCTCGGCGGCATATTTTCTTGCCGCCTTTATGGCGCACTCGTTTGCTTCAGCGCCCGAATTTGAGAAAAACACCTTTTTAAGTCCTGTTTTCTCGCATAAAAGCTGTGCTAATTTAACGCACGGCTCGGTATAGTAAAGGTTAGAGGTATGCTGTACCGCACCGAGCTGTGAAATAACAGCGCTTTGCCATTGCTCATCCGCAAAGCCAAAGGCAGTAACTCCTATTCCCGAGCCGAGATCAATATATTCCTTACCTTCGGTATCGGTAACTACCGAGCCCTTTCCCGAAACTATCTCAACAGGAAAGCGGTTATAGGTAGACGCGATATACGCTTTATCAAGGTTTTGAAGCTCACTCATCTTTGGTCACCATAGTTCCTGCGCCCTCATCGGTAAGTATCTCCATAAGTATCGAATGGGGTACGCGACCGTCCATTATAATAACATTTTTAACACCGTGCTCAAGCGCTTCAATACAGCAATCGACCTTGGGTATCATACCGCCCGAGATAACTCCGTTACTGTAAAGCTTTTTGGCTTCAGATACCGAAAGCTGTGCAATAAGGGTATCGGGATCGTCCTTATCAAGCAATATTCCTGCAATATCGGTCATCATGATAAGTCTTTCAGCGCCCAAAGCGCCTGCAATATGAGCCGCGGCAGTATCGCCGTTGATATTATAGGCATTTCCCTCGCTGTCACAGCCGACAGTAGAAATAACGGGGATATATCCTTTTTCAAGAAGATCAAGAACAGGAGTAATATGTATCTTGGTTATCTCACCGACATACCCAAGGCGCTCATCCTTGATCTTAGACTCGATCAATCTTCCGTCCATACCCGATATTCCCATCGCCTTGCCGCCCTTCATCTCAATGAGGTTGACAAGGGTCTTATTCACCTTACCTGCAAGCACCATCTGTACGATATCAACGGTCTCTTTATCGGTAACGCGAAGTCCATCCACAAACTCGGCTTTTTTCCCAAGCTTATTCATAAGCTCGTTGATCTCGGGGCCGCCGCCGTGCACAAGCACTACCTTTACGCCTATCAGCCACAAAAGTGCAATATCTTCCATGACCTGTTGCTTAAGCTGTTCGTTTACCATGGCGTTGCCGCCGTATTTCACAACAACGATCTTGCCGTTATAGCGCTTTATATACGGAAGGGCTTGGGTAAGCACCTCTGCGCGCTGTATATTTGTAAAATCATTCATTTTATGACTTTCCTTTCTGACGCAATCAGGTTCTGTAATCGCCGTTTATCTTTACATAGTCATAGGTAAGATCACAACCCCAAGCAGTAGCACAATATTCGCCGTCACCTATACTTACGAGTATTTCGATCTCTTTTTCGAGCAGTATCTCCTTTGCTTTTTCCTCGGAAAACTCTATACCTGCTCCGTTTTTGCAGACCTCAACGGTACCCTTTTCCGAACGGAACGCAACGTCCACACGCTCAACATTCACATCAGCACCGCTATAGCCGATAGCGCAAAGCACGCGACCCCAGTTGGCATCTGCACCAAACATAGCCGCCTTTAAAAGACTTGAACAAATAACACTCTTGGCAACCGTCTTTGCTGTAGCTTGACTGTCAGCTCCCGTTACTGCACATTCAAGCAGTTTGGTAGCGCCCTCACCGTCACCCGCTATCATGCGGCAAAGCTGAACGGTAACTGTATTAAGGGCTTTCATGAATATATCAAAATCTTCACCGTCAGCGGTTATCTCCTCATTTTCCGCCATACCGTTTGCAAGAACGGTAACCATATCGTTTGTAGAGGTATCACCGTCAATGCTTACCATATTAAAGGTTGATGCAATATCGGTAGAAAGCGCCTTTTGAAGCATTTCGGGAGAAATGGCTGTATCGGTAGTTATAAACACAAGCATTGTAGCCATATTGGGATGTATCATTCCGCTTCCCTTGGCAATGCCGCCTAAATGACAGGTCTTACCACCTATCTCAAACTCTACGGCAACTTCCTTGGAGACGGTATCGGTGGTCATTATTCCCTCTGCGGCGGCATTGGAGCCATCGAATGAAAGTCCGCTAACTAACGACGGTACACCTTTGGCAATAGGAGCGATATCAAGCGGCTGACCGATGACGCCCGTAGATGCTACAATCACATCGTCCGCCTTTATACCAAGCGAGGCGGCAAGGCACTCGCTCATCTGCTCGGCTATCTCTACACCGTTTGCATTGCAGGTGTTAGCGTTTCCGCTGTTGCAGATAACAGCCTGCGCGTAACCGTCTGCTATATGCTTTTTGGTTACTGTTAGCGGAGCGCCCTTAACAAGATTTGTTGTATAAACCGCGGCTGCGGCGGCTCTTTTTTCGCTGTAGATAAGCGAAAGGTCTCTTTTAGTTCTGTTTTTACGGATGCCGCAATGCACTCCGTTTGCCTTAAATCCCTTTGCGGCACAAATACCGCCCTTTATAAGTTCCATCATTCTTCTCCCTTTACAAGTCCTGCCGCTTCATCCGCTCCAAGCAGGATATTCATATTCTGTATAGCCGAGCCCGATGCGCCCTTGCCGAGATTGTCAAAGCGGGCTACAAGCAGTATTCTTTCATCATTTCCGCAGACGGTTATCTCCATATCGTCTCTTCCCGACAAAGCCGCCGCAGAAAGAAATCCGCTCTCATCGGCGTTTTCCCTGAAGGATACCATTCCGCCCTTATAGCACTCGCGGTATACTCGCTTTATATCCTCTATACTTCCGTTCAACTGATGGCTGAAAAGCGTAATACTTACTTCCATTCCGCTGTAGAAATCTCCTACTATCGGACAAAATGCAGGCGCATTCTCCAATTCACACAGCGCCGCCATTTCTTTCAGATGCTTATGCTGTTGGGTAAGTCCGTACTGACGGGGAGCCGAAAGCAAAGCACTTCTTTCTTCGGAACTATAATCAGCAATCATTCCCTTGCCGCCGCCCGAATATCCTGTAAGAGAAAAGCAGGAAATATAGGCGTTTGCCGGAAGAATTCCTGCCTCGCGCAACGGTTTTATAAGTGCCACAAAGCCGCTTGCATGGCATCCGGGATTTGCAATACGCTTTGATGCGGCAATTTTTTCTTTGCCTACAAGCTCCGGAAAGCCGTAGGTCCAGCCCTTTGCCGTTCTATGCGCTGTAGAGGTGTCAATTATTACCGTACTGTCATTATCGCATAGCCCTACCGCCTCTATCGCCGCCGCATCGGGCAGACACAAAAAGGTTATATCGCTATTATTTATGGCATCTCTTCTGGCATTGGTATCCTTACGAAGCTCCTCGGGCAGGCTGATAAGCTCTATATCCTTACGCTCGCTCAAACGCTCCTTAATTCTGAGTCCCGTAGTACCGGCGCTTCCGTCTATAAAAACCTTGGTCATTTCTTTTCCCTTCCAAGTTATATTTTTCGATTATGAATAATTATACACTCAATATGCAGACTTGTCAATAAATATTCAAAGAAAATCCGCATTGTTGACCTTTTTCTGTCCCTTTCTCAATTTTAGGCATTACTACCGCAGTTTTTTTGGTAAAAAGGCACATTACATATAATAAAGCCGCACTTAAACCCCAATCCGTTCCGAAAAGCGCTTTTCGGAATGGCAAAAGTTC